>NZ_CATJGZ010000060.1:0-170125 GCF_949740115.1 Bacteroides sp. 41_26 | reverse complement strand
TTGTTTCTTGAAAAATGAGAGAAAAGAGATAACTAATTGATTTATAAAGTTAATAACAAATAAAAAAGTATTCAATTATTAGGAATACAACATAGAAGTTATGGGGAAAAAGTAATTAGAGCAGACTTGAAGTTCTTAACGACTTCAGGAATAAGTACTGCATATGGATTTACCACGAATCTGACGATTTCTCCTGGATTTAACGGAACGGCTGGATATATAAGTCAATTAAGTTTTAATAATAATGGTGTTTTTTATAGAAATGGTGATTTTTTCTCTTCTTCTTGGAATGGATGGAATAAAATATTGATGAGTGATCTGTTCGGGAATGTTAATTTGGAGAAGTTAAAAGTAACTGACTCATTTGAATTTGGAAATGAGTTGGATAATACAAATTCCACATTCATTATTCAAGGTCCTAATTCTCCTACAGGTGAAGCAGGGAAGCGAGATATTATTTTTAATTTTAAGTATGCAGGGCAAAGTGGTATAAGAGCGTTTAGAGGTGATGAATGGGGTACTTTTTTACAGTTAATGACTAGCCAGCCTGGGGATGCTACAGGAATGCCGAGGGTGAGAATGCATATTGATCAATATGGAAAAATAGGTGTTGGTACAGTTAATCCATCCAGTGAGTTTGATGTAAATGGTACTATTAGTTCGCATAATTTGCTGACGAGTGGGAGTATTGGAATCGGTACTGTTAACACAGAAGGTTACAAATTAGCCGTTAATGGTATTATTCGTGCAAAAGAGATCAAAGTAGACTCTGATTGGGCTGACTTCGTTTTTAAGAAAGATTATAAGCTTCCTACTCTGAAAGAAGTTGAGACCCATATCAATGAAAATGGAACTTTGCCTGGTATACCAAGTGAGGCGGAGGTTAAAGCCAACGGAGTAAACCTGGCTGAAACAAATGCTTTGCTACTTCAAAAAATAGAGGAACTGACTCTTTACATCATTCAACAAGAAAAACGAATGGAGAGTATGGAAGCCGAAATAAAAAGCATTAGATCAAATTAATATTAACGCTTAAAATATTATTATGAAAACAAAGATTATTGCTGTATTGCTATTATTAAACTCATCAATGATGTTTGCACAAATTGATCAAAAAAATGATAGTGTAAGTGCTGTTTCCATTCGATCTTCTATGACTAATACTTTGACTTCATCCGATGATAGAATGTTTCATCGCTTAGGTCTTGGTGACATTGATGATCCTACTGCCATGTTTTCAGCTTTCCAGGGAGAACCTTTGCAGAAAGCCAAAGGAGATTATATTACTTTATACTCATTCATCACTAATTGTTTTTATAATGTAGCTTACAATCGACTTTTTCTTGTAAGAGATGCCGCTGGTGATGAATGGACTACTGCCAGATTTCATGAAGGTATTTCTATTGATGACTCTTTTTCAAAGCCAGGAGAAACTAGAACGTGGTGGGAACGAGATCCTTATGATAAAATTCAGTCATGGGGTGACGGAGCAGAAACGTATATGACCATTAATAGAGGTAATGTAGGTATTGGTACACTGGATCCACAAGGATATAAATTAGCTGTTAATGGTACTATTCGTGCAAAAGAAATAAAAGTAGACTCTGATTGGGCTGACTTCGTTTTTAAGAAGGATTACAAACTTCCTACATTGGAGGAAGTAGAGCAACACATCGGTGAAAAAGGTACCTTGCCGGGTGTACCTTCGGAAGAAGAAGTAAAAGCCAATGGAGTGAATTTAGCTGAAACCAATGCTTTGCTACTTCAAAAGATAGAAGAATTAACTTTATACATAATTGAAATGAAGAAAGAAATCAATGAGTTAAAAAAGAGATAATAGCTATTAATTTACTAACTTTTAAATTTATAGGTTATGAAAAAGATTCTACTGCTTTTTGTGTCACTATTTAGTGTGGGATTGGGCTTTGCTCAACAAATAGGGGATGGTTATGCACAAACTATTAATAGTTTTAATAGTATATTAAATACAGGTATTTATGATTCAGACAAAATTCAAACAAACTATCCTTATGAAATTCCCCAATGGCCTTGGAAATATTTATTTGTTATGCGTCATAATGATTCAAACCTTAATTATCAATTTCAAATTTCCACAACTTTTGAACATGACGACCGAATATTTTTTAGAAAACTGGCCCACTTGAAAACGGATACTGAGTATAATAACAATTGGCAGGAGTTTGCCACCAGAGGAGTAAATACTTTTAATGGGGTTCAAACAATTAATGGAGATCAGTATGTTAATGGAAATATACATGTAAACAAATACTTATTTATTCCTTCTAATAGAGAATTGATTTTTGGTAATCCTTCTGATAGAGATCATAGTTTACGAATATCATATAATGGGAATGATAATAATGGTTCCTGTTATATTAATTATTCTGGAGACTTAAGATATCGTAATGGGTCTATGACCGATGATGTTCCAGTTGTCTTATTTTCAAAAGATAATAATGTTGGTATTGGTACACTGGACCCACAAGGATATAAATTAGCTGTTAATGGTACTATTCGTGCAAAAGAGATAAAAGTAGACTCTGATTGGGCCGACTTTGTTTTTAAGAAGGATTATAAACTTCCAACATTAGGAGAGGTAAAGAAGCATATTACAGAAAAAGGTACTTTACCAGGTATTCCTAGTGAATCAGATGTTAAAGCCAATGGAGTTAGTTTGGGTGAAGTGAATGCTTTATTACTTCAAAAAGTTGAAGAGTTAACCTTGTATGTTATAAAATTGCAAGAAGAAGTAAATGAGTTAAAAACGCAAAAAAAGTAATTAATTATGAAAAATGTTATAATATTGTTTTTGTTATCACTGTACTCATTTACAGTGAATGCTCAGTATTATTTAAAGGGTGAACTTAATTATTGGGAAATCCATGAACCTTATAAAGAATATTCCTATATTTTTCATCTTGATATAGCTGTTGGTATACAGACACGTGCATCTGAAGTTGGTTATGTAACATGGAATGTTGTTAATGGGAAAATAAAGGATGAGAATGGGAATTATACTTTGACTACAATAACAAAACTTGCCAATGATTATCCTCATCCTAATGCAAACGTAAGTAATATTTGTGTAATGTGGGATGGCAAAGAAGAAGGAAAGATAGAATTTTATATGCCATTAAATTATTATATTTATGGATATGAAGAAATTAGGCCTTTCGTATATACAATTCCTATTAATCCATTTAATGGTAATGTTGAAAATGTTAATATAAATAATGAAAGGTCTTATCAGGCTCAAGATATATATGTTGAGAATGTAAACATAAAGAGTGGAGCTAATGTGATATTGAATGGTTCTAATTCTGTGCGGATTGTTCCAGGATTTACTGCAGAGTTGGGAAGTGTTGTAAGAATTTATAATGGAAATACTTTTATTATATCTCAAACAAAAGCTGATTTTAGTAACAGGAATATGGCAGATAATCAAATGCAAATAGAGAAGAAGTCTGCTTTATTAAGCCAAAACTCACCTAATCCTGTAAGTGAGCATACTACTATTAATTGTTATATTCCTGAGAATTCAGGAAGTGCCTGTTTGCAATTTTATAATTTAATGGGAGTTTTAGTCCTGAAAATACCAATAACTTCTATTGGCCCAAATAGTATTGATGTAAACACTACAGAACTAACTAATGGAGTTTATATGTATTCTCTTATAGTTGATGATTGTTTGATTGATACCAAACGAATGGTAGTAGCGAATTAAAAATTAAGGCAGCCTGATAAGCTGCCTTAATTTTTTAGTATTGTAGCAATAAAACGGTAATAGAATATCGCTCAAAGTGGCGTTTTGGGGTTCTTAATGATAAATACTAATTAAGAAAGAAAATACCCGATTTGTATTTGTAATTAATTGAAGATAAGTAAATAAAAAAGAGGCTTCCTTGTTCGTCCGCCGACGAGGAAGCCTCTTAACACAAAAACTAAACTAGACTTAACTAAACTATTCTATTCTCAGAGTTTCACAACTCCTTTCTGTTCGGTACAAAGATACATATTTGTCATCTATTTTGCAAATAAGAATAGACAAATGGGGGCTTTTTACCGATAAACGGGTTATTTCTTAGCTTCTTTCATCAAGAAAAGTTTGAAAAACTTGTTTGTAGCTATCACTGATGGGGATATATGTCTTATCAAAGACAATCCGACCACGATCTATGATCCGTATTTTATCCTTTTGCACAATGAATGAACGATGTACTCGCATGAAGCGAGTGGGAGGGAGCAATTCCTCCATAGATTTCATGCTCATCAGCGAAAGGATGGGTTTGGGCTGATCTTCGGTATATATTTTAATGTAATCTTTCAATCCTTCGATATAAAGAATCTTTTTAAGTTCTACTTGTACCAGTTTATAATCGCTTTTTACGAAGATACTTTCGATCTCTTCCGGTTTCTGTACGAGCTCAAACCACTGTAACGCCTTGTTGGCTGCTTGCAGGAAGTCGACGTATGAAATGGGTTTTAGTAAATAATCGAGAGCATTCACCCGATACCCGTCGATGGCATATTGATTGAAAGCAGTGGTGAATATAATACGGGTATTTTTGTCTACCATTCTGGAGAATTCAAGCCCGTTAAGTTCCGGCATTTGAATATCTAAAAAAAGCAGATCAACTTTCTTTTCCGGAAGCTCGTTCATTGCTTGTACAGCACTCGAATATTTACCGGTTAAAGACAAAAACGGAGTTTTGTTGACATAACTTTCTAACAGATCAAGAGCCAGAGGTTCATCGTCTACGATGGCACAATTTAGAGTCATGATTTTAATAATTAGTGAATAGTGAATAGTGATAAGTGAATAGTGATTAGTGAATAGTGATAAGTGATTAGTGGGCTACGCTGTGAACCGCATGTCACTAATCATTAATCACTCCTCCCTAATCACTAATCTTGATGAATATTCTTTTTTATCTTTACTCACTTCGTGTTGCCACTGATAGCGTCCGGGATAGATTAATTCCAGACGTTTGCTTACTTGTTCCAGTCCGATACCCGAACCGCTTTTATCTGTTTCGGCTTTGGGATGGTAACTGTTTGTAATTTCACATCTCACTTCTCCGTTGGCTTCAGAAAAAGCAATGCGGATAAAGCTGGGTTCTGTAGGAGAGATACCATGCTTAAAGGCATTCTCGATAAGTGATATGAAAATGAGCGGAGCGATTTCTGTCCGGTTATCCGGAGAGATATCGATATTTGTTTCTACTACTACATTGGAGGAGAGGCGGATACGCATTAGCTCTATGTAATTGCGAATGAAATCCATTTCTTTCCCTAAAGAGACAAATGTCTGCTGATTATCATACAATACGTGGCGAAGAAGCCGGCTTAACTCTTGTACGGCTTGTTGTGCTTTGTCTGTATCAAAGGCGATAAGGGCATAGATGTTATTCAGTGTGTTAAGTAAGAAATGAGGATTCAGCTGATTCCGTAAGTTCTTTAATTCGGCTTCAGTACGGCTTCTTTCCGCTTCCCGTCGTGCAGCTTCAATTTGTCCCCATCGGATACTCATTTTGATAGCGGCAGCAAGTCCTATGGTAAGTACCATCGAGAACATATCGCGAACAAAAAAGATCCAGCCGGGAGGCATGTTTTTATGGGGAGTTTTGGGAATATCGTTAACAAACATGATGGTTTGCCATAAATGAAGCCCACCGCTCATAAGAACGATTAGTGTGAGATTCAGCAATAGAAACTTTTGAATGCGTTCATTAAACAGATAACGGGGGATAAGAATGAAATAGTTTAAATAGAATACGATACAAAAGCTAAGAGGTACTCCACTACGGCGTATGTATCCTATCCAGTCAATAGGTTCTCCTCCCCGGTTGATGAAAAAGAACGGGAAGCCAAAAATGATACCCCAGCTAATGATATGGGTTAGTACCATGGCAAAGCGAACGCGGCTGTTTGTAGATTGTTTCATATTTGCAAAGATAGTAAAATTAGTGATTAACGAGTAGTGATAAGTGATTAGTTCCATGCGGATCATAGTACTCATCACTTATCACTACTCATTCTTTACTATTGCTGTTTATTCGTATCGTATTGCTTCAATCGGATCAAGGTCCGCTGCTTTTTTAGCCGGGTACCAACCAAAGAATACTCCTGTGACAGTACATACGGCAAATGATAGGAATACGCTCCACGGTTGTATAAAAATAGGCCAATGGGCTACGCTCTTAACGATCCAGCTGGCACCACAACCTATAATTACGCCTATAATACCTCCGGTAATACTTATCAGGATAGCTTCTATCAGAAACTGGCTGAGGATATCTATCCCTCGTGCACCTACCGACATACGGAGTCCGATTTCACGGGTACGTTCTGTGACAGATACATACATAATATTCATAATACCAATGCCACCCACTACCAATGAAATACCGGCGATACAAGCGAGTAGGGTAGTCATCAGGTCGGTTGTAGAATTGAGCATTGTACTAAGCTCCTGTTGGCTGCGTATAGTAAAATCATCATCATCGCTGTCTTTCAGCTTATGTTCGCGACGCAGGATACTTGTGATTTCTTCAATGGCATAATCTGTCATATCTTCGGAGAGAGCAGAGGCATAGATACCTTGCAGGTAAGTGACGGCCAGCAAACGTTTCATTACCGTAGTATAAGGTGCCAGTACAATATCGTCCTGGTCCATGCCCATAGAGTTGTATCCTTTGGCTTTGAGTACACCTACTACGCGGAAAGGTATTTTATTGAAGCGAATAACTTTTCCAACAGGATCAGATCCGTCAGGAAAGAGGTTGTCAGTTATTGTTTTTCCGATGATACAGACTTTAGCAGAGCTCTGTATATCTGCCTCGGTGAACATCTCTCCGTTTTCTACATCCAATTGGCGGATTTTTAGATAATCCAGTCCTACTCCATTAACGGATGACGGATAGTTGCTGTTACCATTAACAAGCTGTCCGGAAGAAGATACATTAGGACTTATCCCTGAAAGATAGTTTGTTTCTTCACGCAGCTTTTCATAGTTTTCCAACTTTAACGTCTGCATCTCGGATGCATCACGACGTACACCACCACGCATGTCACCTCCGGGATGTATCATGATCATGTTCGATCCCATTTCGGCTATTTGCGTCTGGATACTTCTTTTGGAGCCTTGACCAATAGCCAGCATGGTGATAACGGATGCTACGCCAATGATAATACCAAGCATCGTCAAGAAAGCCCGCAACTTGTTGTTGGCTAATGCCCTAAGGGCTATTTTGAATAAATTGGTTCCGTTCATTATTTTGATTTACAATTAGACAATTTACGATTTAGGGTACTTCGACTTACGACTAGACAATTTACGATTGAAGTCATTTTGATTTACGATTAGATAATTTACAATTGAGATTACTTTCATCTATAATTTAAAGAGTGGCTTCAATCGTAAATTGTAAATCGTCCAATCGTAAATCCTTTTAGTCCTCATCATTTTTCGGCAGTGCCGCCAATCCTTCAATTGCGGAGAGGATATGAGTATTGATCGTATCTTCTATCACGTGGCCGTCCCGCAACCGGATGTTGCGACTGCTGTATTGTGCCAATTCCGGATTATGGGTGACAAAGATAATAGTACGCCCTTCGGCATGAAGTTTCTGGAACAGTACAAGTATCTCAAATGAGGTACGTGAGTCAAGATTACCCGTTGCTTCATCCGCCAGTATTACAGCCGGATTATTAACCAATGCGCGGGCAATAGCCACACGTTGCATCTGGCCTCCGGACATTTGATTGGATTTATGTTCCAGTCGATCGCCCAGTCCTACATCCTGCAATGCTTCAATGGCCCGTCTACGACGTTCGGAAGCACTGACGCTGGCATTATACATCAGAGGAAGTTCCACATTTTCTATGGCAGTTGTTTTAGGCAGCAGGTTATAACTTTGGAATACGAAACCTATTTTCCGGTTTCGTAGTACGGCCCGTTGAGATTTACTCATGCTTCTTACAGATATTCCGTCAAGCAGATATTCTCCGCTTGTTGGAGTATCCAGGCACCCCAACGTATTTAACAAGGTTGACTTACCTGAACCCGACGTACCCATAATGGTTACAAACTCTCCTTCGTTGATGGTGAAAGAGATCCCACGCAGGGCGTGTACAATCTCTTCTCCCACTAAAAAGTCCCGTTTGATGTTATGTAGTTCAATTACTTTCTTGCTCATATTATTGAGAACATTAATTTATTTTTTCTTATTTCCTCCCGGTCTGCCAGGCATGAAGGGGCTTTTCTCTGTATTGCCGCCAGCTTCCATTTCTGCTGTATTACTTGTAGTTGCACCGAGATTGGCTTCACTTATCACTTGGGTACCTTCGTTGATTCCACCTGTGATTTCAGTTTTGATTCCATTACTAATACCTATTTGTACAGGATGTGCAGTGAACGTATTACCTTCTTTTGTCCAAAGTTTATGTTCGCCCGCGCAATCTTTTACAATGTCTTCTTTACCGATGAGAGGAATTTCAGGAGTGAAGCGTAATGCTTTGGAAGGTACGCTGAGAACATCCTTCTTGTCCAGGATATAGATTGTGACGTTGGCTGTCAGGCGAGGTTTGAGTTTTAAGTCCGGGTTTTGTGCAGAGATGACTACCTCATATGTCACTACGCTTGTTGTTGTACTACTACTCGTACTTGTACTACTGCTTGTACTTCCCAGGCGTATCTGAGTGACTTTACCTTCGAACATATCATTGGGATATGCATCTACAGTGAAACTTACGCGTTGTCCTTCTTCTACACCACCTATATCGGCTTCATCCACATCGGCCACAACTTGCATCTGTGTCAGGTCTGCGGCAATAGTGAACAGGGTAGGCGTTTCAAATCCGGAAGCAACTGTCTGTCCTTCTTCTACATCACGGCTGATAACTACACCATCAATAGGCGAAGTGATGGTAGCATATGAAAGGTTACGTTCGGCTTTGGCTAAAGCGGCTTTACTACTGTCGAACATGCTTTTAGCCTTATCGTAATTGTATACGGCTTGTTCGTAATCTGTATCGCTGATAAGAGCTTTCTCATGCAATCCTTTGCTACGCTCGTAATTCTTCTTCTGATATTCGTATTCAGCTTTATTTCCGTCATAAGTTGCACGTGCTGAAGCAAGTTCACTTTGGAGTGTCACTTTATCCATTTCTGCAATAAGTTCTCCTTTTGTAACTACAGAATTGTAATCGACGTAAATCTTATCTACGATACCGGATACCTGTGTACCGACTTCTACTTCCGTTACAGGCGCAATCGTTCCTGTAGCCGTTACAGAGTTAGAGATGTCACTTTTGCTCACGGTAGCTGTGACATATGAGATTTTGTGCTTGGTTACCCGACCACTTAAAGCCCATATCGCTACACCTGCCACCACTATTATGGTAACACCGATGAGGATGATTTTTTTCTTGTTCATGGTTATATTTACTATTTTATAATTTACTGTTTACTATTTACTATTTACTATTTACTATTTGATTTGCGTATACCATTAGGCAGGTTACACGTAATCTGTCTATAATTCGATATTCCCTCCCTGGTAGAATTTTAGTAGCTGAGCATTTAATATGGCCATGTATTTAGCCTGCAAGGTTTCTTGTTGGGCACTGAGAAGGTTATTCTTTTCCGTTAGCAGTTCTACGGTATTTTTCATACCCAGGTTGAACTGTGCACTAACCAGATCGAAGCTGGTCTGAGTACTACGGAGTTTTTCTTGTGCAGCTACATAACGTTGCTGAGCACTATTGGCATCAAGCCACAACCCTTCAATGGTTTTATACAATGTTTTTTGTTCGTCCAGCAGGTTTAACATACTGGTCTCACGTTGTAATTTAGCTTTCTGTACAGCACTTTTCGTCTGGCGATTATTGAAGATAGGTACACTAATAGATAATCCCAAAGAGTTGTTCCAGCCATTCTTTACTTGTTGAGCAAAGGTAAAGTCAGAACCACTGGTATTGTTTGTACCAATCCCGGCACTAAGGCTGACACTGGGCATGTATCCGGCACGGGCGATATCGATATTTAATTCGGATGCCTGTATGTTCAGTTTTCCCGATTCAATTTCCGGACGTACGGCAAGAGCTGCATGATAAACATCCGTTTTGGTAGGTAGGGGAGAGAGTACTTTACTATTATCCAGCGCAGGCAGATAGAGGTTCATTTCTTCTTCACCGTCCAGCTCAAGTAATTGTTTCAGTTGCAACTTGTAGTTTTGCAAAGTGGTTTGTGCAGTAACAAGTTGATAACGATCAGTACTTACTTGTGCTTCCAATTGTGCCAGATCGGCTTTAGACAGGCTTCCGGCAGCAAGCAACTCTTTTCCACGGTCGCATTGTGCTTCACTGACAGCAAGGGTACTTTCATTAACTTTCACCGACTCGGCAGCATAGAGAATCTGTACATAGGTCTGTGTGATGCTTTCCTCGATATTCTTTTCTGAGGTAGCTACATCCAGTTCTGCTACACGGTTGTTCAGCTTTTCCTGTTCAATTGTTTTCAGGCGTTTACTGCCATTGTACACGGTCCATTGTGCATTTAGTCCGTAGTTACCATTGTAACTGGTTTTACTGTTACTGCGTAGAATTTCGGTTCCACTTACCGTACTGCTTGATTCCTGATATGGACGGTTCACCATATTCTGGCTGGTAGAAAATGAGAGACTTGGGAAAAGAGCTGCTTTAGCTGTTTTTACATCAACGGCTGTACTTTCTGCATTAATACGGCTTTTGCGTAGGGTGATGTTTTGCTCTAAAGCGTAGTCGATACAGTCTTGTAAAGTCCATTCGGCAGGGAGTTGTAGAGAGTTGTTCTCCACCGCTTGTTCTGTGGCTGGAGTAGCGTAAGTGTTCATAGCAGGATTATCTTGTGCCCTGAGGACATTGCCACCTATGCTACTACTGGTTACGCAGAGTGTTATTACTGTCAATCTTCTTACATTTATCATACTTCTTACAGTTTATTATTCTTTTTGATGTATGCGAAGGTACGTACCTATAATAACTGTTGCAAAAATGATAGACGTAAGGGGAAGTTTCGCCGCCGAATGAGTTATTTATGTCGATAAGATAACTATGATTTATCCGCTAAATACATAGTTGTCAAAAAAGTAATTATATGAATCCTTTAAGGAGAAAAATGAGGGAAGACGATGAATGTTTATACCTATGTAATAGCCTGATTTATAATGAATCAGAAACTCTTGTTTATAGGTTGTCAAGAGTGTACAGTTTTGTAAGTGTTAATTGTACACTTTTACTATACTATATTGTACATTCTTGATATGCTAAAGTGTACACTCTTATGAAATAAAACTCGAATGTTAAACAATAGCGTTAACATTGTTAACGCTATTGTATCGAGTTATACATTTGACAAATGATCCATAATAATGGATTTCTTTTCATGCTTTTATTTTGTTCGTGAACTCAGGGTTACCATATTATCAGGTGAAGGTTCTTTTCCCACTGAAGTAGAAAGTATATCTTTTTTTATGCCATACATATACAAAATAGGAGTGTTATCTGTCCCTATTAGTATGCAAGCATCATCCTGTTTAATCCACTTTTTTATTTCTATTCTTGTATAATCATTTGTTGCTCTATTTTCTATAATAAGTGCATTTTCTTGATATTCTTCATAAATATCTTTGAGTTCTGTTATACCGGCAACTCCTCCATATTGACGGAATGGTATCCAATGGCCTATAACGCAACTTTTTATGGCGCTAGTAGGGATGTCCTTGAACAAGACATTAGACGGATCATATTGGGGATTGGATTCTTCTTTACTGCATGCAAACAATGACAAAATGCAAAATAATAAACAGATTAGTTTTTTTATAGTTTTCATAAGCTTAGGTATTTGTTTTATAGTTCAAAGGTTTTATTGACTAACAAATATAAATGCTTTTTTTAAATAAACCTACTGTTTGTAAGGATTGTTTTGAAAACAGTTGTAATTAATATCTTTCTTTTTCGTACAAATGCTATAAAATAAGGATACTGAATCTGAAATCTTAATTGGTTTTAGGCATTGTGTTTTATCCTTTTTATATAGATCATCAGGCTAATTACTGCTGTGATAAAAGCCAGTCCGTCTGATACCGGCATACTCATCCAAATGCCATTCAACCCATACCAGCCGGGAAATAACAGAAGGCAGGGCAGTAAGTATACCAATTGGCGGGACAACGAGAGGAATATGCTGACTTTTGCTTTCCCGATACTTTGAAAGAAGTTAGAAATAACAATCTGTGCACCAACCAGAGGGAACATCAAGATACAGATACGTAGCCCTGTCGCTGCCATATTAATCAACTCCTCACTGTCAGTGAATATAGCAGAAACGGTGTGCGGAAAGAGTTCGCAGATAATGAAACCACTACTTGTGATCAGTACACCAACGATGATACCCAGGCGGAGCGTATGTTTTACACGATCCTGTTTTTGTGCACCGTAGTTGTAACCGATGATGGGCTGCATCCCCATGGTCAGTCCCATTACAATCATAACGTAGAGCATTAACAACCGGTTCATAATACCGTATGCGCCGATAGCCATGTCTCCACCATACTTCTGTAAGCTGTTGTTGATAAGGATCACGATGACACAAGCGGTTACATTCATTGCAAAAGGGGACATACCGATAGAAAAGATACTGGCTACAATACGTCTTTTCATTTTCCAGAAACCAGGACGGAAATGAACAAAACTCTCCTTGTTGCGAAAATGCTGCACTACCCATACCATACCGATAAATTGCGATACTACAGTTGCCATAGCCGCTCCCCGGATTCCCCAATGGAAATGGAATATGAATATAGGAGCAATAATTACGTTGGCTAATACAGTTACCAGAGAAGTCAGCATCGCTTTCTTTGGATATCCGGTGGCACGCATTACATTATTCAAACCTATCATGGTATATGTCACAGGAGTACCAAGTAGGATTACCTGCATAAAATCGCGTGCGTAGGGTAATGTAGCAGGGCTGGCACCGAAGAAATTTAGTATAGGATCCAGAAAAATAAAAGCAATGCCGCCAAATACTACCGAGTTAATAAGGCACAGCATTAATGTGTTACCTAGTACTTCTGTTGCACCTTCCATATCTTTCTGCCCCAGGCGAATAGAAGAAATTGTAGCCCCACCGGCCGAAATAAGTACACAGAAAGCTACCACAAGATTCATCAGCGGGAATGTAATAGCCAGGCCGGAAATGGCTATAGCTCCTACACCGTGCCCGATAAAAATACTATCAATAATGTTGTAGAGTGAAGTAATAGTCATTCCGATAATAGCGGGAATAGAGTATTGTAACAGAAGTTTCCCGATTTTTTCGGTTCCCAGAATGCGTGGGTCGGTTTGTTGAGCCATATATTGAGTCGTTACGGTTTTTTAAGTGGCGCAAAGGTACAAATAATTTGCCTTATCCATTGATTATTCTGAACTTTGCGCCGATGTAAATACAACGTTTAACGTTTAAAGGTAAAAGATGTTTATGGATGCTACAAAGACAATTGCTGCACTGTTCGATTTTGACGGTGTTATAATGGACACAGAATCACAGTATACTATTTTTTGGAATGAACAGGGACAAAAGTATCTGCATAAAGAGAATTTTGGTCCCGGAATCAAAGGACAGACCCTGGTGCAGATTTATGATAAATACTTTTCCGGAGATCTTGTTCCGGTACGTGAGCAGATTACTCGTGAACTAAATAAGTTTGAGAAAGATATGGTCTATGAATATCTTCCGGGGGTACAAGGTTTCCTTGCCGATCTTCGTCGTCATGGTGTGAAGATCGCTCTTGTCACCAGTTCCAACGAAGAGAAGATGGAAAATGTCTATCATGCTCATCCCGAATTCAAGACACAGTTTGATCGTATTCTTACCGGAGAGATGTTTGAACATTCTAAACCGGCTCCGGATTGTTTTTTGCTTGGAATGAAGATCTTTGAGACTACTCCGGAGAACAGTTTTGTATTTGAAGATTCTTTTCATGGCTTGCAAGCCGGGCGTTCTTCCGGTGCTACTGTTATAGGATTGGCAACCACAAATTCCCGTGAAACGATCACAGATAAAGCAGATGTTATCATGGATGATTTCATGGGAATGACCTATGAGAAGTTACTGTCTATGGTGAAATGAAACTTATTCTGCCACTAACTTATTTAATGTTTTCAACAAGTACTCTCGTTGCATAGGGCCGGGAGCTTGCTTGTTTCTTGTTTGGTTTATTGGAGTATCATCAAAGTTGTAATAATTCTGATAATAAAGTAATTAAACGGATTGGGAAATTCTCTAAAATATGAATTCTTCTTCTTTTCTTGTTTGTTATAAATTAAAAGTTATACCTTTGCGCCCAATTTATTAATTCATAAATATATAGAAACATGGCTGGATATATATCAGATGACACCAGAAAAGTGACTACACATCGCCTAATAGAAATGAAAGAAAGAGGCGAGAAGATATCTATGTTGACTGCTTACGATTACACAATGGCACAGATTGTTGATGGTGCCGGAATGGATGTGATTCTTGTCGGTGATTCTGCTTCCAATGTGATGGCGGGTAATGTGACAACTCTTCCTATTACGCTCGATCAGATGATTTACCATGGTAAGTCTGTTGTGCGTGCAGTGAAACGTGCTATGGTGGTAGTAGATATGCCGTTTGGTTCCTATCAGGGAAATTCAAAAGAGGGTCTTGCTTCTGCTATTCGTATTATGAAAGAGAGCCATGCCGATGCATTAAAATTAGAGGGTGGCGAAGAAATTATCGAAACTGTAAAGCGCATTCTTTGTGCAGGTATTCCTATCATGGGTCACTTAGGACTGATGCCACAGTCAATCAATAAATATGGTACTTATACGGTTCGTGCTAAAGATGAAGCAGAAGCTGAAAAGCTGATTCGTGATGCACACTTACTTGAAGAAGCCGGTTGTTTTGCACTGGTTCTTGAGAAGATCCCTGCCGAACTGGCTAAACGTGTGGCAAGTGAACTGACTATTCCTGTCATTGGTATTGGTGCCGGTGGTGATGTAGATGGTCAGGTGCTTGTTATTCAGGATATGTTGGGTATGAACAATGGTTTCCGTCCTCGTTTCCTGCGCCGTTATGCTGACTTGTTCACAGTGATGACGGATGCTATCAGTCACTACGTATCGGACGTAAAGAACTGTGACTTCCCGAACGAGAAGGAACAATATTAATATTTATGACAAACCATTTGTGGACAATTCATTTTATGCGGATATGTGTTGCTAATTTGCTGTTGTTCATATCCCTGTATATGCTATTTCCGGTTGTTCCGGTAGAGATGGCGGACCACTTGGGTGTGCCGGTTTCTCAAACCGGAGCAATGTTTTTGTTGCTTACTTTGGGAATGTTTGCCATTGGTCCCTTTCATGCATACCTGGTAGATGCATACAAGCGGAAGTATGTCTGTGCTTTCTTTTTTGCAACGATGGTAGCGGCTACGGTGGGATATGGCTTTGTTAATGATATCACACAGCTGTTGCTGCTTTGTTTCGTACAAGGTATTGCATTTGGTATGGCTACTACGGCAGGCATTACGCTGGCTATTGATATTACCAATACTAATCTGCGTAGTTCGGGGAATATTGCTTTCTCGTGGACGGCCCGGTTAGGAATGCTTATCGGCATAGCATTGGGGGTAGGTTTGTATCAGTGGTATGATTTTAAAACCTTATTGTATGTATCGGTTATTGCCGGATTGGCAGGCATTTTCTTTGTTTCCCGTGTTTATGTACCTTTCCGTGCACCGATTGTGACTAACCTATGTTCGTCCGACCGTTTTTTACTTTTACGAGGATGGTTGCCCGCTTTCAATCTTATGTTGATAGCTTTTATTCCGGGATTGTTGTTACCTGTTTTTCATAATTCATTGAGTGATGTGTTTATAGGTAATATCGAAATTCCGTTTTTTGCAATAGTAGGAGTGGGCTTCCTGTTTTCTGTATTGCTGGCAAGGTTTGTTTATCGTGAGGAGAAAACGCTGAGGGTTATTACTTTAGGAATTAGCCTGATGATGGTTTCTTTTATTTTACTGAAAGAACTGCCGGCTATTGTAACTGCCATATTGTTGGGAGTGGGACTTGGATTGGTTACTCCTGAGTTCTTGCTGATGTTTGTAAAACTGTCTCAACATTGCCAGCGTGGCACTGCCAATACCACTCATCTTTTAGCATGGGAAACAGGCATGTCTTTGGGAGTTGCTGCTGCTTGCTATCTGAGCACTGAGTCTTCTGTAGATGCCGTTTATCATTTAGGGCGTATTCTGACTCCGATAGCTTTGCTATTTTTCATATTGCTGACCTATCCTTATTTTAAGAAAAAGCGGGTACGATAGTTGAATAATTGAAAATTGAAAGTTGAAAATTGAAAATGAAAGACTGCTGGTAAATCTCCAGCATGTTTCTTCTGCCTTTCTTCCATTTTCAATTTTCAACTTTCAACTTTCAACTTTCAATTAATATATGGTATAAAGATAATCAATCCTACGATTGCTGCTGCAATAGCACATATCAGTACGGCGCCTGCTGCAATGTCTTTTACCTCACCGGCTATCGGATGCCATTCAGGAGATACTAAGTTCACGAGTCGCTCAATGGCTGTATTGAATGCTTCTGCCGCGATAACAACCCCTATGCAGATAATAATTGCTACCCATTCGAACTTCTCTATATCGAAAATAAAGCCTGCAATAATTACTAACATAGCAATTGTCAGATGAATCCATACGTTGTGTTCCCTACATACAAAGCCTCTGATCCCTTTCCATGCATAGGTAAAGCTTTTCAGACGTTTTTTTATACTGAATGATTCCATAAGTACTGTATCCTAATTAAATGATCGTATCATTGAAACGCAGATTATCGCAAATTTACGTAAAGAATATCGTCTCTCAAATGTAGCAAGCCATCTAATCTGCGAAAATTTGCGATCATTCGCGTTTCAATAAAACATTGGCATATTGGCACATTGATTCATTATTTTTCAATTTCTGCTCACTTGTTTCACTCCTTTTACCGTCCTTAATTTCTTTATCAAAGCTTCCAGACGACCTGTATCACCTACCATGATAGTCATTGTACCCGAGAACAGGCCATCATGGGAGTCAATGCCAATGGAACGTAACGTGATATTGTTTTCTTTAGAAATAATCGAAGTAATGTTTGTGACAATACCAATGTCATCATGTCCCACTACACGGAGTGTGATGGAGTATTGTGTTCCCTGTGATTTTCCGGCCCAACGGGCTTTTACAATACGATATCCAAAGCGTTCTCTCATTTGATCTGCGTTCGGACAATCCATGCGATGAATCTTGATACCTCCGGATACAGTAACAAACCCGAATACTTCATCTCCATAGATTGGATTACAGCATTTTGCCAGTTTGAACTCCAGGCCTTTCAGGTTTTGATCAATGACAAGTACATCTTCTTTGCCATTCGTCTCTTCTATCTGGTTTTGCAGGTTATATCCTTCGGCACTGCGGTATACAATTTCATCATGTGTATCGTTGTCTCGTTTTTGCTGTTCTGTGTATTTATCGAGCAAGTCGTTTACATCCAGTGTACCATCGGCTATCGCCTGATAGAACTCTGTCACTACCTTATATCCTAATCGCTTGATGAGGCGCATCATTGTACCCTCATCGTATTCCATCTTCCGGTTCTTAAATTTACGTTCCAGTGTTTCTTTGGCAAAGTCATGCTGGCGTGCCACCATCTCTTTCAGTGCCTGTCGAATCTTGGTACGAGCCTTGGAGGTGGTTACAATGTTCAGCCAATCCTGCTTGGGTGTCTGGGTGTTCGATGTCATGATCTCTACCTGGTCACCGCTGTTCAGTTTTTGTTTCAACTGGGCGTTTTTGCCATTGACCTTTGCACCGATACATTTACAACCTAATTTGCTATGGATATGGAAAGCAAAATCGAGTACAGTTGCTCCTTTGGCCAGTTTGAAAAGGTCTCCTTTGGGTGTAAATACGAACACTTCATCCTCGTACAGATCCATTTTGAACTGGTCCATCACTTTCATTGAATCATTGTCCGGATTCTCAAGTGCTTCACGTACAGAAGTCAGCCATTCGTCCAGTCCTGTCTCTCCTTTGATACCTTTGTACCGCCAGTGAGCTGCAAGACCCCGTTCGGCTATTTCATCCATGCGACGGGTACGTATCTGTACCTCCACCCATTTTCCTTCCGGTCCCATTACGGTGATGTGGAGCGATTCATATCCATTACTTTTAGGGATAGACAGCCAGTCACGCAAACGCTTCGGATTGGGCTGATACATATCTGTCACGATAGAATAAGCCTGCCAACACTCCTGTTTCTCTTTGTCCGGATCCGAATCGAGAATGATTCGAATGGCAAAAAGGTCATAGATACCTTCAAAAGGCGTTTTTTGTTTCTGTATCTTGTTCCAGATAGAGTGGATGGACTTGGTACGCCCCTTAATGTCGAATTTCAGCCCGGCCTCTTTTACTTTCTTTTGTATCGGTTCTATAAAAGCAGCAATGTACTTGTCCCGCGATGCTTTTGTTTCATTCAGTTTGTCTTTAATGAAATAATAAGTATCCCGGTGAATATACTTCAGAGACAAGTCTTCCAATTCCGACTTCAATTTGTAGAGTCCTAACTTATGAGCCAATGGTGCATACAGATAGGCCGCTTCATTGGCTACCTTGATACGGTCTTCCTCATTTTCCGAATCCTTGATTTGCCGCATTACATTTACACGGTCGGCAATCATAATAAGGATTACGCGCATATCTTCTGCAAAAGAAAGAAGCAGGTTACGGAAGTTTTCTGATTCGATGGCAGGACTTTTAGCATACAACTCATTGGTCTTTACCAATCCTGTGATAATACTCGAAACATCCTCTCCAAACTCACTGCGGACAGTTGCGGGAGATAATACGTTATTTTTTACAATCTCGTGCAGCATGATACCTATCAGGCACGATCCTTTCATTCCTATCTCATCGGCCACAATAACAGCCGTTTGTAAATCCCTTATAACAGGATTCATCCCAAAATTGTTACGGCACAGACTATTGCACTGTGCAGCATGAATAAGGTATTTCTTCAGCTTCCGGGTATCGTCCTTCGTGATACTTTCTCCTGCTGACCGTATCAGTCGTTTATATAAAGCGAATAACTCAGCTTTCTCTTTTTCTGTGAAAAATGAAATATCCTCCATGATAAATAATTATTTAATGTGCCAATATGTCAATGTGCCAATTAGCTGCGCTGTGATACCGAATGGTAATTGGCACATTGGCATATTGGCACATTACTACATTATTTCGATGTAAAAGTAGTTTTTTTTGTTTAGTAAAAGGGCATAACTAAATAACATTTTGTATTTTTGGGCATCAATTAATAAAAATAGATACGTATGATGACACCACAAGACAAAGAGTTGCTTGCCAAAAAAGGTATTTCGGAAGCTCAGATAGCCGAACAACTGGCATGCTTTCAGAAAGGTTTTCCGTTTTTGAAATTGGATGCAGCTGCATCGGTTGAGAAGGGGATTCTTGCTCCTGATGCAGATGAGCAGGGGGCATATCTTGCAGCCTGGGATGCATATAAGAATACAGAGAAGACGATTGTGAAGTTTGTTCCTGCCTCCGGAGCAGCCAGTCGTATGTTTAAGAATTTGTTTGAGTTTCTGGGAGCCGACTATGACCAGCCTACAACAAAATTTGAGCAGGCTTTCTTTGAGAGTATTGAGAAGTTTGCGTTTTATGATGATTTGAATGTAGCCTGTCAGCGTACAGCCGGAAAGGACATTTGCGGATTAATAGCCGAAGGAAATTACAAAGCAGTGGTATCTGCCCTGCTCGAAGAAGCCGGATTGAACTACGGTGCTTTGCCTAAAGGACTACTCAAATTCCATAAATATGAAGAAGGGTCACGTACGCCGCTTGAAGAACATCTGGCCGAAGGTGCTATGTATGCTGCCGGAAAGTGTGGCAAGGTGAATGTGCATTTTACTGTTTCTACTGAGCATCGTGAACTGTTTAAAGTTCTGGTAGCAGAGAAAGCCGGAGAGTTTGCCCAGCGCTATGGGGTAGATTACAATATCACTTTCTCAGAGCAGAAGCCCAGTACAGATACGATTGCCGCTGATATGGATAACCAGCCTTTCCGTGATAATGGTAAGCTGTTGTTCCGTCCGGGTGGTCATGGAGCACTGATTGAGAATCTGAATGATCTTGATGCCGATATTATCTTTATCAAAAACATCGATAATGTAGTACCTGATAGATTGAAAGCAGATACGGTGCTTTATAAGAAACTGATTGCCGGTGTGTTGGTTGCTTTGCAAAAACAAGCTTTTGAATATCTGGAATTGTTGGATAGCGGTGATTATTCTCATGAACAGGTGATGGAAATTCTTCAGTTCGTACAAAAGAAACTATTCTGTAAGAATCCGGAGACCAAGAATCTGGAAGATTCGGAATTGGTGATGTATCTGAGAAAGAAACTGAATCGTCCGATGCGTGTTTGTGGTATGGTAAAGAATGTAGGCGAACCGGGAGGTGGTCCGTTCTTAGCCTATAACAATGATGGTACTATCTCATTGCAGATTCTGGAAAGCTCTCAGATTGATATGAATGATCCTACTGCCAAAGAGATGTTTGAGAAAGGTACTCACTTTAATCCGGTAGATCTGGTATGTGCCGTGCGTGATTATAAAGGCCATAAATTTGATTTGACGAAGTATGTAGATAAAGCTACCGGGTTCATATCTTATAAGTCCAAGAATGGCAAAGATCTCAAGGCTCTTGAACTTCCCGGATTGTGGAATGGTGCAATGAGTGACTGGAGCACCGTGTTTGTAGAAGTGCCACTCTCTACTTTTAATCCTGTAAAAACTGTGAATGATTTATTGCGTGAGCAACATCAATAAACGCGTTGAAATAGAAAGAAAAAAGCCAGGCTCCATGCAAAGGAGGCTGGCTTTTTTAATACAATAGAAATATTTTTGTTAGGTAAATAATTGTTTAATCCAATGCACAAATACTTCTGCATGTTCTGAATTTGGATTTAATATTTTTGCAGTAATAGCCGTTCCCATAGGCTTACCTGGTTCATCTTGCCAAGCCAGGAACGTATGGATCTTTGCTTTTGAACGATGTACTGATTTGTACTGTTGTATCTGGCTTTCTTCCAATTCGTTTAGTATGGATTCTGCTTTTTGCATTAAAGGGTCAGCTTCAGGTGCCAAGCTAATTATGAAGTCCTCGAGCATTCCATTTATATTATTATCAGGCATAATCCAAATTCCAATTGTTGCGTCATAACTGTCGATAGGTTTGAGAATAAGTCCGGATGCAGGCCATTCACAATCGGTACAGTTATATTTCTGACTTTGTCTTAAAACCTCCAGAATTTGTGCTTTTCTTTTATTTAAATCAACATCTGCATCTATTACAATGCCTATTCTTTGATGTGCTGATGGGTTGGATAGCCTTGTTTTTAATTGTCCCAATACATTTTCTATACTATTACAATCTATTACATCGAAATTTTCTGCTAATTGATGATGCTGGCAAAACGACCATATAACATGTTGATCGTCATTTCCTTCTACCAATAGTTTGTAAGTGTGTTTTTCTGTGATTTTCATTTTAGCGAATCTCTATGTTATTGTCGGTAGCAAACCGCAGTTCCTTTTCGTCATCATAATTCACTGCCACTACGTTTCCGTTCCTGTTCTCAAGACGTATCAATTTGCCCTTTTGTTTGTTGTTGGCTTCTACGAAACTGTTAATGCAGTCTTGGCTATGTGATGTAACAAAGACTTGAATATTTAGCTTCTCAGAAAGCATAAAAATGATTTTCCACAACTTAATTTGTGTAGAGTAATGTAATCCGGTTTCAAACTCATCCAGTAATAAAATACCGCCTTTACAATTTAAAAGTGCAAGAATAATGGTAAGAATACGATTTATGCCGTCTCCCATAGAGCTAAGTCTATAGCGCTGTTCCTTACCTTTTAATGTGACATAGGGAATTCTTCTTTTTGTACGCAAATCATCATTGAGAAAGTTTAGTTTGTTTATATCCGGCTCTATGATGTGCAATGCTTCAATAATGTATTTTTCTTCGGGTGAGAGGGAAATTTTATCGAATAAAGATGCATTTTGTGTACTTTGGAAGTCATTTGTTTTTATATATTCAAATGGTATTCCTTTTATCTTGGCTATGGAATATGGATTTCGTTTATAAAAGGGAACTATAACTATTTCTTCGGCAAATGTTATTTCCAGTCCGTCTCCTACCAAATTACTGGAATAGGTAGAAGATTTGTCTGCTAATAATTCTTCGTCGGTTAAAGTTGTTATACTTCTATGAGATCCTGTTTCGGTTTTAAATATTTCTTCAGCTATATGGGCTAATCGTATGGATAAGGTTCCGGTATGGGTAGAATTATTTTCTATTTCTCCGATAATGATACTATTGTTTTCAGAAAAAATTGCTTTTCTTTCCGGAAAGAAGGATAAGAAATGTTCTGTCATAATATTTTCGAATTCAATATCTGTATCTCTAAGTGGATATCCGATATTAACAGATTCTCCTCTAAATTCAAGGATTTCTTTCAGCCATTCGATATTTCCACCGGCAGCATAAATAGAGATGGCTTCCAGTAAGGTTGATTTACCTACATTGTTTCGTCCTACTATCAGATTGACTGGTGCCAATGAGTCAATAGAGAGCTCTTTGATATTTTTATAGTTTTTAATGACTACCGACTTCATGAATTTTTAGGTTATATGGATGAATAACTACGCAAATGTACATAAAATCTTTTGTTTTTCTCTTTATGTATACAATGTTTCTCTAAATGTACTAATTTTGTAGCATTAAAATTAAACACTCAAAACCAATGAAGAAAATACTTTTACTCGGTTCCGGTGAATTAGGAAAAGAGTTTGTTATTTCTGCCCAGCGTAAAGGGCAATATATCATTGCATGTGATTCGTATGCCGGAGCTCCTGCTATGCAAGTGGCTGATGAGTATGAGGTGTTCAACATGCTCGATGGAGAAGAACTGGAACGCGTAGTCAGGAAACATCAGCCGGATATTATTGTACCGGAAATTGAAGCCATTCGTACAGAACGCCTGTATGACTTTGAGAAGGAGGGAATACAAGTAGTGCCCAGTGCGCGTGCAGTAAACTTTACAATGAATCGTAAAGCTATTCGTGATTTGGCAGCTCAGGAGTTGGGCTTGAAAACGGCTAAGTACTTTTATGCAACTTCTCTGGAAGAATTGAAAGAGGCTGCTGCTAAAATTGGTTTTCCATGCGTGGTGAAGCCATTGATGTCGTCTTCCGGTAAAGGTCAGTCATTGGTGAAAAGTGCCGATGAATTGGAACATGCCTGGGAATATGGTTGCAGTGGTAGCCGTGGAGATATTCGTGAGCTTATTATTGAAGAATTTATTAAGTTTGACAGTGAGATAACATTGCTTACTGTTACTCAAAAGAATGGTCCTACTCTTTTCTGCCCGCCTATCGGACATGTACAAAAGGGAGGAGATTATCGTGAAAGCTTCCAGCCCGCACATATTGATCCTGCTCATTTGAAGGAAGCGGAAGAAATGGCTGAAAAAGTGACTCGTGCTTTAACTGGTACTGGTTTGTGGGGAGTAGAGTTCTTCCTGAGCCATGAGAACGGAGTATATTTCTCCGAACTTTCTCCTCGTCCGCATGATACGGGTATGGTGACTTTGGCAGGAACACAGAATCTGAATGAGTTTGAGCTTCACCTGCGTGCCGTACTTGGTTTACCTATTCCGGGCATCAAGCAGGAGAGGATAGGAGCCAGTGCTGTTATTCTATCAACAATTGCCAGTCAGGAGCGTCCTCAATATCGAGGGATGGAAGAGGTGACACGCGAAGAAGATACATATCTGCGTATTTTTGGTAAGCCTTTTACCCGTGTTAATCGTCGTATGGGAGTGGTGCTTTGTTATGCTCCTTTGGGTTCGGATTTGGATGCATTACGTGATAAGGCAAAACGAATTGCTGAAAAGGTAGAGGTTTTCTGATAATTATAGAAAATAGATAAAATAAGAGGGCTGCACATGCAGGATGTTTAATTCTGGTGTGTAGCCCTTTTTGTATTAACATTGTTAACGCCACATCAGGCATCCTATTCTTTATATTATAAAAGTACGTATTTTATAGGTGTAAATTATGCATATTAAATATGGGTTAATTAGGTAATTAACGGAGATTTAAATACGTTACTTTGTAATGAATAAATGGTATATAATAAAACGTTGTTTATCAATGAAATAGTGCGTTGAAATACTATAGAGATATATTCAACTCATTATTTATAATAAAGAGATAATTGATGATTTGTGAATTCTGGTTGTTATTAAGAAAAGTGTTTCAATAAACGTTCGTTTAATGGCACACTTTTTTTGAGGTCTTTTTAAGAGAAATATTTAATGGAGGAATACATGAAAATATTAATTTTTCCGGAAGATCATATTATTGAATATCAAAGATATACAACGTGAAAAAATAATGTTTTAAATTTTATATATAGAAATATTTTGTACTTCTAATTATACGTTTTACCTTTGTGCCATTAAACGAACGTTTATTGAAACGTTTCTATCTTCTAAACGCTTCGTTTCCAATATTAAATAAATTCTAAAAAGTTGACGGTTTGAAAGAGGTTCTATGTCTCATTCAAACCGCGAAGCGCACCCGAAACTAAGGAAAAAACTTCCCAATCATTTCTCGTAAATGTCTGAACAACAACAATATTGGTTTGCCGCCCGTACTCGCGACAAGCAAGAATTTGTCATCCGGGATTCTTTAGAAAAATTGAGAGCCGATATTAATATTGAATATTATCTTCCTACTCAATTTGTTATTCGCCAATTAAAATACCGTCGTAAATGTGTTGAAGTTCCTGTTATTAGAAACTTGATCTTTGTTCGTGCCACTAAACAGGATGCCTGCGATTTATCAAATAAGTATGGTGTTCAACTTTATTATATAAAGGATTTTGTGACTCGTGCTATGCTTATTGTTCCCGATAAACAGATGGAGGACTTTAAACAAATAATGGATCTTAATCCCGATAATATCAGCTTTGACAATGAAGTTCTCACTGTTGGTAGTAAAGTTCGTGTGATGAAAGGTGATTTATGTGGTGTTGAAGGTGAGTTGGCTTTAGAGGCTAATAAAACTTATGTCATCATTCGTATTGAAGGTGTATTGACAGCCAGCGTAAAAGTGGCGAAAAGTTATTTGAAAGTAATCAGTTAATTTTATGAATAAAACAGAAGAATTGCAGCAACTTGCTCAAAAATCACTCTACTTAGGTTTGGATGGTGACCCAATTTACGCAGAGCATTTTAGTCGTTTGAATAAAGAAATTCAGATTCTTTCCGATGCTCTTTATTCTGTTAAGGGTGATACTCCCGAAGAAGAAGCCGGTATTTGCCTGGCTTTGTTAATGGGTTACAACGCTACTATCTATAGTGATAAAGATAAGGAAGCGAAAAAACAGTCCATTCTCGATCGTGCCTGGGAGGTATTAGAGCAACTTCCTCCTTCTTTATTAAAATGTCAGTTGCTGACGTATTGTTATGGTGAAGTTTTTGAGGATGAGTTAGCACAAGAAGCTCATGCAATCATTGACAGTTGGCAGGGGCGAGAGCTGACGGCCAAAGAGCAAGAGATTGTTGAGAATCTTCGGAATTTGGAGGAAAATCAATATCCATATAGTGATTTTGAATAATGGTTCTGCCTTATTTTTTTACAAATATGAATTGAGGATTTCATAACTTATATTCCCTTTGTTACATAATATGACTTTTTGATTTATTTCTCGTAGAGAATAATCCTTTTTCTCGTAGAGAATCGGGATGTTTCTCGTAGAGTTTCTTATCATTCCTCGTAGAGAAAAAAGTGTTATATGCAATTACTTGATAACTAATGTTTTATGTAATACTATAAATGTATTTATATTTCTTAATATAGAAATAGCACTTTTTTTAAGAAACCATTGTCTGATATTTTTTAATTCGTTACAAATTTGTTTTTTTACCTATATGATAACTGACCTGTATAAAAGTTTATAGTATATCTATATATTATAGGTCAACCCCACAAGATACTTACTTAAATAGATACTCAAATGAAAGCTTGTTTTATGGGCTTAGGCTACATTGGCCTTCCTACTGCTATTATAGCAGCTAAACACGGTATTCAAGTTACCGGTGTTGATATTAATCCGAAAGTTGTTGAGATGACCAATCAGGGGCAATTACATATCATTGAACCGGGTATGCAGGAACTTCTTCAGGAAGTTGTTTCTGCCAAGCAGTTAAAAGCTTCTACTACTCCTGAAATCAGTGACGCCTATTTTATGGTAGTACCCACTCCCTTTAAGGGTAATCACGAACCGGATATTTCGTATGTGGAATCCGCAACCCGTGCAGTAATCCCTTTGTTGAAGGAAGGTGACTTATATGTTATCGAATCTACTTCACCGGTAGGCACAACAGATAAAATGGTTCATTTAATATTTAGCCTTCGTCCAGAATTGGAAGGCAAAATATTTATAGCGTACTGTCCGGAACGTGTATTACCGGGAAATGTAATACATGAGTTGGTACACAACGATCGTGTGATTGGCGGTATAGATGAAGCATCTACAGATAAAGCAATTGAGTTTTACAGCCAATTTGTACAAGGTACATTACATCGGACTAATTGTAAAACTGCTGAGATGTGTAAGCTGACAGAGAATTCTTCACGAGACGTCCAAATAGCATTTGCAAATGAATTATCTCTCATTTGTGATAAGGCAGGTATCAATGTTTGGGAATTGATCAGTTTAGCCAATAAGCATCCGCGTGTAAATATTCTCCAGCCGGGTTGTGGGGTAGGAGGGCATTGCATTGCTGTGGATCCTTATTTTATCACAGCCGATTTTCCGATAGAATCTCAGATAATATCAAAAGCCCGTGAGATTAATAACTATAAATCCTTCTGGTGTGCAGAGAAAGTAGAAAATGCAATGTTGAAGTTTGAGTTAGAGCACCATCGCAAGCCTGTTGTCGCCATGATGGGGTTGGCTTTCAAACCGGATATTGATGATTTACGTGAAGCACCGGCAAAATACATCACAACAAAGGTGATGCAAAGTTGCAATAATGCAGATATATTGGTAGTTGAACCGAATGTGACAGAGCATAAAGTGTTTAAACTCACTGATTATAAAGAAGCTTATAAGCAGGCGGATATTGTTGTATTCTTGGTAGCTCATTCTGTATTTAAAGCTTTGCCTTATGATGACACAAAAGTGATACTTGATTTTTGTGGGATCTATAAAAAATAAGTATATTATTATGAAGAAAATAATGTTAGTCTTCGGGACGCGTCCCGAAGCTATAAAAATGGCTCCATTAGTAAAGGAGTTCCAGAAGCATTCGGAAACATTCCAAACCATTGTGTGTGTAACAGGCCAGCATCGTGAAATGCTTGACCAGGTGCTTCATCTTTTTGACATTAAGCCGGACTATGATTTGAATATCATGAAACAGGGGCAAGATCTTTATGATGTCACCTCCCGAGTACTTTTAGGTATGCGTGACGTCTTAAAAGAAGCAAATCCGGATGTTGTCTTAGTACATGGTGATACCACTACATCCACAGCTTCAGCTTTAGCTGCCTTTTATCAGCAAATTCCTGTTGGTCATGTAGAGGCAGGACTTCGTACCCATGATATCTATAGTCCCTGGCCCGAAGAAATGAATCGTTTGATAACCGGCCGTATTGCTACTTATCATTTTTCTCCAACTGCACTAAGCAAACAAAATCTATTGGATGAAGGGATAAGTGAAGAAGCTATTACCGTGACAGGCAACACTGTGATTGATGCTCTTTATATGGTGGTTGATAAGATTAAATCGGACAAGCAGTTAGGAAAGGAGTTGGAGACCCTACTTCGTGAATCCGGTTATGACGTAAATCGTTTGAATGGTACTCGAAAGTTAGTTCTCATTACCGGACATCGACGTGAGAATTTTGGTGAAGGTTTTATTTCGATGTGCAGAGCAATAAAGGCCTTGACTGAGAAGTATCCGAATGTTGATTTTGTTTATCCGATGCATTTAAATCCCAATGTTCGCAAACCCATTCACGAAGTATTTGGTGAAGACTTATCCGATTTGGATAATATGTTCTTTATAGAGCCATTGGAATATCTTTCGTTTGTTTATTTGATGGAGAAATCTACCATTGTTCTTACCGATAGTGGAGGCATTCAAGAGGAAGCGCCAGGACTTGGTAAGCCTGTTTTGGTTATGCGTGATACCACGGAGCGTCCGGAAGCTTTAGAAGCGGGAACAGTAAAACTGGTGGGTACGGATTATGATAAGATTGTAAATGAAGTTTCTGCTTTACTGGATGATAGAGAATATTATGATAAGATGAGTAAGGCTGTAAATCCGTATGGAGATGGATTGGCGTGTGAACGGATAGTTGAATATTTAAATAGATGAAGATGGAAAGGCGGAAAATTATAATTGTTATGAAGCATGATATTACTTTTTATCCACCAGTAATATCCGTGTGTAAAATCTTATATGATTTAGGTTGCGACATTGTATATATTGGAGCCTGTTCTGATAGTAATATAGAAAAAGAATTGTTGCTATTTAATGTAAAAGTGTATAAGCAACCTCAATATGGTGGAAATGGAGTTAAGAGGTTTTTACAACAATTACAATTTAGAGAAAGAGTAAAAAGAATCATAGAAAAAGAATATTTTTCTGATAATTCTTTACTTTGGTTGGTTCATTTTGAAACAGTTGTTTTATTTTCTTCCTTTTTGAAAAAGTATGATACAGTTGCTCATTTATTGGAATTTAGAGATTCAAGATTAAAATTAGCATATAAACTATTGAATCCGTTTAGAGATTTTATTCATGATTTTTCGTATGCTAAAAAAATTATTTGCTGTGAATATAATAGAGCGTTAATAACAAAATATCTATTCAACTTATCGACATGTCCGATAGTATTACCTAATAAACCATATGAAAACGGAATTTTAGACAATTTCCTAAACCTGCCACAAGATGTATCAACTATTTTATCGAAATATGAAAATAAGAAGATTATTCTTTATCAAGGAGGGTTTCATGAAGAAAGAAAATTAGATGATTTTATGAGAGCAATGGAGCTATTACCGGAAGATTATGTACTGATGTTGATGGGACCTAATAATTCGTATTTTAAATTATTAAAAGGTACATATGAAAATGAACGTATCGTTTTTATGCCATTTCTCCCTCCTCCTTTGCATTTAGAAGTCACTAAGTATGCATATATAGGTATCTTGAGTTATACGCCAATACCTTATGATATAGGGATGATTATAAATGCCCTTTATTGTGCTCCTAATAAATTATATGAGTACGCAAAATTTCAGATCCCAATGATATCTAATAATGTACCGGCACTAAAGGATGCTTTTACAACTTATAAAGCAGGAATTTGCATAGAAGAGCTAACTGTTGAAAATATTTGTAAAGCTGTGAAGGAGATAGGTCATGATTATGAAGGATATGTTGCTGGAACGAGATGTTTATACAATGGGGTGAACTTGGAGGCTATTGTAAAGTCGGCGATATCAATATAATATTCATTGTTTTCATTGATTAAAATATGTTTTACTATTCAGTATTGAATTCACTTAATTAGAATATGATGGTGAAAAAAATACTCATATTTGATACAATATTCCCAATTGGACATAAAGATTTATATCAAAGCTTGATAACATTATTTCCAGAAAATGTTGAGCTCTTAATATTAAATGCTAGTGATTTTTATAATGAATCAAATGAAAATAGTTCTATTCAATATAAAAAGATTATACATTTAAAAGAAAGGAAGAATTTATTGTTAAATCAAATCGTTCTGGCTATTAATACATTAATAGGGATTATCTATTCATACTCATATAAATCAGATATTGTTGTGTTTTTTACTTTTGATACACTAAATATTGCTATAATGAGATTTCTTTTTGGGAAAAAAGAAGTATACTTATTGCATCATAATAACACAGATCATTTACAGAATAAATATAAGAAAAGATTTTTTGATACCTATAAAAATAAGGTGAAACATATCGTTTTTGCAGATTTTATTGGTAAATATTTGGTTGGCATAGGAGTGAATCAAAGTAATGTATATGTGTTAACTCATCCCTTAAATGGTTTTACAGGTAGTGATATAAATAAAAACAATATAAATAAGAAAATATATATAGGATTGGGTTATGCAAATGATGAACTACTTATTTCGCAAATTATAAATTATGAAAATAAATATCATCTTTTATATAAGAATGATATATTGCTGATTATTCGTTCTCGTGTTCAAAAAGCTTACGAATATAAGAATATAAGAATTATAAATGGACATTTACCAAAAGACGAATATGAATCTATTTATGAGAGTTCTCAAGCTGTTTTATTGCTATATTCTGTCAAATACATGAACAGATACTCAGGAGTTATATTGGATGCTTTCAGACATAAGAAAAAAATTATAGGAATTAATATCCCTATAGTAAAATATTTTTCTTGTTTGTATCCTAATAACTGTAGAACGTTTAATTCTGTGGAGGATTTGTTTCTGAAATTGATACAATTTAATAATACTGTTTTTAGTGATGCCGAGTATAATCAATTTCTTACTAATCATAGTGATCAGAAAATTAGAAAAGAAATAATAGAAATTTTTTCATTAAAATGAATTTTTATCAATTACAAGATAAAGATGTTTCTTATATAGGAAGAATATGTTTAACTATATTTTTATGTTTGCTTCATGTCTTTACTGTAAATTTTCCTGCTATAGCTGCATTGATTAGTATTATAGAATTTTCCATTTGTTTGATTTATTTGATAAAAAAGCGAGTGGAAGATTTTTTATTGATTTTGATGTTGTTTAGTATTTCTAGTGTTGATGTTTCTTCTTTTGTTTCTGGTAATTCAGAATTTGTAGCATATTCTATATTTATGTTGCCGCTTGTTAAAGGTTACCCTTTCTTTATCTTGTTGTTAATTCCTCTATTAATGATATATAAAAAGGATAAATTTCGGTGGATAAATAAAATTAAACATCAAAGTAAAAATCTTTTCTTTCTTTTAAAATTTGCAATCTTGATGATACCTATTGGGGGGATTACAGGATTTTTTTCTATCTTGATAAATGATAATGATATTATAAATACAGGTAATATTAGATATTTTTTCTTAGACTTTCTAAAGTTAAGTATTTATAGTCTGCTTGTAATTTATTTCTCATATTGTGTTGTTCAGAAAGATACTTATATACGCTTTAAAAGAATGATGTTTTCCATTTTGGTAGGAGTAATTTTTTCGGCATTTATATCTATAATAATAGGTAAACGCGGATATTATGGAGATGAGGAAATTGTTTTGATGCCTTTAGTTTTTTTCTTTTCGCCGTTAATTATTCTTTTTTTCTTTTATAAGGAATATAGAAAGAGATTGTTGTTATTTATCTGTTCTGTTTTAGCTTTGTGGTTACAATTAACTACTTCCAATGCTTTGGGGGGAAAGTCTTGGTTAGCATTGATATATATAATTTTTTCTATAGTTATTATTTTAAATCAGCGGAAGAAGAAATTAGTTCTATTATCAATATTTGTATTTTTCGTTCCTTTCTTAATAGGATTAGGAAGTTTGTTTGAAACGCAAAAAAATATGGATAAATTATCTTCTACTAAATTGATACAGGCAACAATGTTGATTTCAGTATTTGATCTTGATTGGTATGAGAATATGCCATTGTCTCCTAAATATAGGATTGAAGAGTTTTTTAATATTGCAGCAGAATATATCAAGAAACCTTATTATGCATTGTTGGGTAAAGGTTTTGGAGGAAGTATAAAAGATCATCGAAATACAATGGGATTTTATAATGATGCTGCATTTAGCCCGGATCAATATCAGAATGGGACTTTTATTCTAATGCATGAAGCATTTAATGTTCTTTTTCTTAAATTTGGTCTTTGGGGCCTTTTTTGTTTTTTTTTATGTATAAGAAGAGGGATAAGGTGTTTCTTTCTAACTCCATGGGTAATTATTGGTGTTTTGTGGCTATTTTTATTTTGGGGATATTCTTTTAATTTAGCTTTCTTTGGGATTCCCTCCTTAGTATTGGGATTTTATGAATCAAATAAATTCTGTTTCAATGAAAAATAGAATTAGCATATCTCGCAAAGATATTATTTGGAATTATTTGGGATATGGTTTTTCATTTGGTACTAATATTTTATTGTTGCCGATTGTTCTATATTATTTACCTACGGAAGAATTGGGCTTATGGTATATATTTTTGAGTGTAGGGGCTTTTGTTGCTATGTTTGACTTTGGGTTTTCACCACAAATTGCGAGAGTTATAACTTATTCTTATGCGGGTGCGGATGAAATACAAAAAGTTGGAGTTGTTTCAGCTACATTGGGGGATAGAAAAGATTCTAATATATATCTTTTAAAAAAAGTAATTTGTACGGCTAAGAGTATATATTTAATTATTGCATTATTGGCTTTTATACTTCTTTCGACAGGAGGTACTTATTACATCTATACCGTATCTGACAGACATTTGTCAGCGTACATTCTATATGCTTGGGGTGTTTTTGTAATAGCTAGTTTTATAAATATATTATACTTGTATTATACGGCTATTTTTAGAGGAATTGGAAACTTTGTCGATTTAAATAAAGCTCTTGCTTTATCAAAATTGATTCAGATAATCGCATCTGTTACTCTTTTAGTGTTATGTAGAAATATAATGGCTGTTACTATTGCTTATTTGCTTAGTGGAATTATGTTTCGTTTCTATTTGTCGCATGCTTTTCGGAAAAAAACGGAAGTGGGTAAAGAATATTATAAATCTAAAAATAATTTTACTATTAATGAAAGGTATGAGAATTTTAAGCTTATTTGGAGTAATGCAAGAAAAGATGGGTTAGTAATGATCTCCAGGTATTTTGTTACACAATCAAATACTGTACTATGTTCTCTCTATTTGGGATTAACAGAGACGGCAGGGTATGCCCTTTCTGTACAGATACTGACAATCGTTTCATCCATTTCATCTATTTATTATACAACACAACAACCTTTATTGAACGCAGCAAGTGTTGAAAAGAATCATTCTCTGAAGTATAATATATTTTCGAAATCGTGGGTTATTTTTATTGTGATGTATGTACTATTTATATTAGTAATGATTACTATTGGTATTCCTTTGGTTAATCTAATTAAGCACGATACTCTTTTGAATATAAATATGTTTTTATTTCTGGCTATATATATGTTTTTGGAAGCTAATCAATCCTTGTTTACTTCATATATATCTACATCTAATTATATTCCTTATTCTAATGCTTATTGTGTGTCTGCATTATTGGCTACTATTTTAGCTATATTACTGATTACTCTTACTAGCTGGGGAGTTATGAGTCTTATTCTTGCTCATTTTATTGTTCAATTATCATATAATAATTGGAGATGGCCGCAATTTGTTTTACGCGAATTTAATGTAAGTTTGTTTACTCTATTTAAGGATGGAATAGCTAAGCTTATATCTCAATTGAAGACATTATCTTTTAGAATATTTTTATAGCTATATAATATTTATCTTTAAATTATTTTATAAATAATCTTGTGTTTTCAATGGTTAAATTCCCCATTTTGGACTAATATATAATGTTTTAGATTATACAATATGAGTACAAAAATTTCCCAATTTAATAATTCTGACTTATTGAGATTGGTTGCCGCACTCCAAGTGGTATATGGTATACAGCTGAGTCTCTTGAGATTGATTTATTTTATTTTCGGGAAATAATAAAGTATTTCCCTGGTGTTACTGTTTTATTTACAATTAGTGGGGCTTTTGATATATGGTTCGCTTAATAGAAACGCAAATTTGAAGCAATATTTCAAGAATAGATTTCTTAGAATATATCCTGCGTTGTGGGTCTGTATAACTGTTACAGTGGTATTACTTTTTGTGTTTAACACTATAAATACAAGTAGTTTGCTTAATAAACAATTTTGTATGGGTTATAGGACAATTAATTATATTTCAATTCCAATGGTTAAGTTGATAAATGTATCTGTATTACCTTATTTGTATTGTCTATTTTTTTTTGAGTTTGAAAATAAATAAAATTTGTAGGAATACCTATACTTGTCTTTTAATATTTTGAAAATCTCAAAGAATGATTGAACGCAATATAAAAAATACAGGATATAATATTTGTTGATTTCTATTAAATACATAGTGAAACTTGAGTCATGGTTTTCTTAGCGATTTATTAAATATAAGTAATATGCGTATAGAACTTTGGGGAACCTATCCTCCTCCCATTGGAGGGGTCTCCATTCATATTTATAGATTAATTCATTATTTACATGAAAAGGATGATTCCATTATTCTTAGAAACTTTGGAAAGACTTTACCTCCATTTACCTATATAAAGCCTTTAAATAATTTCTGGGTTGAATTTGTTAAATTATTGTTTGGAGCCAGAAGAGTAATCCATTTACATTCTAATAATGTATTGGCGTTCTTCTTATTTATTTTGTTTGGTTTTAGACATAAGGTTGGGGTTACTATCCATAATAAAAACTTAATAAAAGAGACTTCTTTTGTTAAAAAGAAAGTAATAAAAAGGTTTCTACGAAGTTCTGCTTTTATTATTTTAAATGATCAAGATTATAAGGATAAATTGATTGAATCATTTCAATGTGAGTCAAAACATATTTTTATATTGCCTGCCTTTTTCCCTCCTATGAAAATGGAATATAAAGGTTTGAGTGCTGATATACATAATTTCAGAAATAATCATGCTTTTGTATTGTCTGCAAATGCCTATAAATTACGTTTGGAGAATAATATTGATGTATATGGATTGGATTTACTAATAAGGCTTGTTAAAGAGTTGAAAGATGAGAAAGTCGATGTAGGTTTAATTTTCTGTTTACCAGCTATTGGTGATGTAGAATATTATAATAGATGTTTATCTAAAATTGTAGATTGGGGTTTAGAAAATAATATTTTAATAGTACAAAAAGAGTTGTCTAATGGTTTTGAAGTTTGGAAATTGTCAGATTTGTTTATTCGACCTACTTCTACTGATATAGAGGGTATATCAGTGAAAGAAGCTCTATTTTGCGGTACATTGGCAATAGCAAGTGATGTTTGTGTTAGACCTAAAGAAGCTATTTTATTTGGAAATAGAAATTTTGAAGATTTGAAACGGAAAGTTTGGGATTGTTATATGAATCGAAATATTTTAGTAAAGGATAAGATTTATATTAGTGATAATACAGTGGACGAAATTTTAAATATTTATAAATCAGTAATGTAATAATGAAACAAATCATTCAAGATATGAAATCCGGGCAAACTATGCTCGAAGAAGTTCCGTCACCACAAGTGAAGTCAGGCAGTGTATTAATTAAGACTTCAAGATCTTTGGTATCTTTAGGTACTGAACGAATGCTTGTAGAGTTTGGTAAAGCCAATCTGATAGAGAAAGCTCGTCAACAACCAGACAAAGTAAAGCAAGTTTTAGATAAAATAAAAACGGATGGTTTGCAACCCACTTTGGAAGCCGTGTTTAATAAACTTGGGCAACCTTTACCTTTAGGTTACTGCAATGTAGGTACAGTTGTGGCCATTGGAAAAGGGGTTACAGAGTTAAAGGTTGGAGATAGGGTAGCCTCTAATGGCCAACATGCCGAATTTGTTTGTGTTCCTAAAAATCTGGTGGCAAAAGTTCCTGATAATGTATCGGATGAAGAAGCTGCATTTACAGTGATAGGTTCGATAGGATTACAAGGTATCCGATTGTTAAATCCGCAATTAGGAGAAACGGTAGTTGTAACAGGATTGGGACTGATTGGACTGATAGCTGCACAATTATTGAAAGCAAATGGTTGTAAGGTTATCGGAATAGATTTTGATGAAGAGAAAATACAATTGGCACGGGCAAAGGGGATTGTTGCTATAAATCCGGCTAAAGGGACAGATCCTGTAAAGTTTGTAATGGAAGAGACTGATCAGATAGGTGCAGATGCTGTTCTGATAACTGCTTCTGCCAAAACGAATGATGTCATTCATCAGGCCGCTGAGATGTCTCGTAAGAGAGGACGTATAGTACTTGTCGGGGTGATAGGTCTCGATATACGCAGAGATGATTTTTATAAGAAAGAGCTCACTTTTCAGGTGTCATGTTCATATGGTCCCGGACGTTATGATGAGAATTATGAAAATAAGGGAATTGATTATCCGTTGCCTTTTGTGAGATGGACGGAGAAGAGAAATTTTGATACGATATTGCAAGCTATCTCAATGGGTAATTTGGACGTAAAGTCGTTGATTACAGAAGAGGTAGAATTGAAAGATTATAATTTGATTTATGGTGATATGCGTAAGCATGGCTCCATTGCTTCTATTATTAAATATCCGGAAGATACGGTAGCAGATTCTGTTATTGATGTGAACTCTTCTACTTTTTCGGCTTCTGCCGGTCAGATAGGGATAATAGGGGCAGGTAACTTTACTTCTGCAACAATGATTCCTGCTTTGATGAAAGCCAAAGCAAAGATAAGATACATTGCCAGTGCTCAAGGGTTATCTGCTAAAATATTGGCAAAGAAATCAGGTGTTTTGAAAGCAACTTCTGATTATAAAGAGATTTTGTCAGATAAGGAGGTAGATTTAGTAATGATTACAACCCGGCACAACTTGCATGCTTCTATGGTATTGGAGTCATTGCAAGCCGGCAAAAGTGTTTTTGTTGAGAAACCTTTGTGTTTGACAGATCAGGAGTTGCAGGAAATTACAAATGCTTATAAAAAGGTTAGTGGAAAGGGTATTACATTAACTGTTGGGTTTAATCGTCGCTTTTCTCCTTTTGCTCAGAAAATGAAACAGTTATCTGGACAAGGAGTCAAAAATATAATAGCCACTATGAATGCTGGTTTTATTCCATCAGATGTGTGGGTGCATGATTTGGAAGTAGGAGGAGGACGTATTATTGGAGAGGCTTGCCACTTTATTGATTTGTGTTCGTATCTGGCTGATAGTAAAGTTATATCTGTTTGTATGAATTCAATGGGGGTAACTCCTGCTGAAAATACGGATAATGTAAGTATCATATTGAGATATGAGAACGGATCAAATGCCGTGATAAACTATTTTGCCAATGGTAGTAAAACTTATTCGAAAGAAAGAATAGAAGTGTACTCACAAGAAAAAACGTTGGTTCTGGATAACTGGAGAGAGTTAAGAGGATATGGGTTTAAGGGGTTCAGTAAAATGAAAAGCACGATGGATAAAGGACACGCTGCTCAGTTTGCTTTGCTGAACGAAAGAATCATTAAAGGTGGAGAGGAACTGATTAGTTTTGATTCTATTCTTAATACTACTAAAGCTTCGTTTGCTTGTATCGAAAGTTTGAAGCAGAATAGCTGGATAGAGGTCAAGTGATGAATCGACTCAATCTCTACTCCCAAATATTGAAAAATATGGGAGGAAGATATTTTTCATTTCGTGCCTCTTATGAAATGCAACGTAAATCGGGTTTATTACGGTTTAGATATCCGGTGAACTATACGTTGCAGAAGTTTTTTTCATTGGAGGAATGGAAAGAGAAAGCACTACCGTTCTTCTTTGATTCGTCAAAAGAGGTCTCATTCAGTAGAGTGCATACAGATAATTTGGCTTCTGATTTCCATCGGGTTGTAAAAGGGGAGTGCTGTTTTTTTTCATCTGCATGGTATGATTTGGGTACTGATTATGATTGGGTGACTAATCCTGATACAAATTATAAATATGACGTATCCAAGCATTGGACAGAGGTGGAAGACATTGTACAAGAAGCCGGAGATATCAAGTATGTATGGGAGAAGTCAAGATTCTCATATCTCTATACGGTGATAAGATATGACCACTCAACCGGCGAAGATCATAGTCAGTTCGTATTTGATCAGATACAGGACTGGATTGATAAAAATCCTCTGAATTGCGGACCGAATTATAAGTGTAGTCAAGAGATTTCGTTAAGGGTTCTCAATTGGATTTTTGCTCTGTATTATTACAAATCATCTCCTCTTTTAACAGAAAGTTGTTTTCAGAAGATCATAAATTCCATATACTGGCAGATAAAGCACGTCTATGGTAATATTAATTTCTCAAGAATAGCAGTTCGTAATAATCATGCTATAACAGAGACATTAACATTATATATTGTAGGTTTACTTTTTCCCTGGTTTCCGGATGCGAAGTTATGGAAAGTAAAGGGAAAAAAGTGGTTCGAAAAGGAGATCGAATATCAGATAGCAGAAGATGGAACGTACCTTCAGTTTAGCATGAATTATCACAGGGTGGTGATTCAATTACTGACATGGGGCATTGCTCTTGCTCAAAGGAATGGAGAATGTTTTAGCGAACATGTCTATCAGCGCGCTTATCAATCTGTCAATTTTCTATATCAGTGCCAGGAATTATCAAATGGATATTTACCTAATTATGGTTCGAATGATGGAGCTCTGTTTTTTAAATTAAATGATTCGGATTATAGAGATTACCGTCCTCAGCTTGATACACTTCATTACCTGCTTACCGGTGAAAATCTTTATGATGATGTATATGAGGATAGAGGTTGGTATGCAAATAATCGGAATTGTATACATGCTGAATTTGCTCCTCTCAAGCAGAAGATAGGATGTATCTCTTTTGATGTAGGAGGGTACTATTTGATACGTGAACAGGATACATTGACTTTTATTCGTTGCGGTAAATATAAGGATCGTCCGGCACATGCAGATAATTTGCATATGGATGTTTGGTATAAAGGAGAAAATATATTGATGGATGGAGGTAGTTATAAGTATAATACGGATGCTTCGGATATCAATTACTTTATGGGGACCCAATCTCACAACACAATCATGTTGGGTAATAATAACCAGATGTTGAAAGGAGCAAGATTTATGTGGTTTTATTGGTCGCAAGCTTTAAAGGCCTCTATACAGGAGTTGGATGATTCTTATTGTTTTTCGGGAGTAGTAAATTGTTTCAGGCAGTTAGGACACGATATAGCTCATTCAAGAAAGATTATAAAGAAGAAAAATGCTCCGGAATGGATGGTTGAGGATACTGTTTTGAATAAACCTCAAGGGATCAAAATACGTCAATTGTGGCATACCCAGTCTTCGAGAATAGATTTTAAATCTGTAAGTCATCATTACATTTCGTCTAAGGGTATGTACTCTGAATATTATGGACAAAAAAAAGAGAATAAAGAAATCGAATTTATAAGTGATTCAGAATCTATAACAACAATTATTCAAGTGATTTAAAATGAAAGTTCTTTATTTTCATCAACATTTTACGGTCCCTACTCAGGCTGGAGGTACACGATCTTATGAATTGGCAAAACGGCTCGTTGAACGTGGACATTCGGTTTGCATGGTATGTGGTGAAACTGCAAAGTTGGACTTACCGCGCACTCAAATGAAAAATGTGCACAGAGGGATGGTAGATGGAATTGACGTGATACAAATAGCTTTGCCCTATTCGAATAAGGATGGGATAGCAAAAAGAGCATTAACGTTTATAAAGTTTGGCTGGAAAGGAGTACAAATCGCATTAAAAGAAGAGTACGATTTATTGTTTGCCACTTCAACACCATTGACGGCTGGTATTCCGGGAATTGTGATGAAACTGTTCCGAAAGAAGAAATTTATATTCGAGGTACGCGATTTATGGCCGGAACTTCCTAAAGCATTGGGGATGAAGAATCCGCTACTTTTATGGGGAATGAGTGTTCTGGAATGGTTAAGTTATCATTATTCGGATGCTTGTGTGGGACTTTCACCGGGGATTTGTGAAGGTATTCAAAAGCGTAGTCAATCAGGAAAACGCATAGCTATGATACCCAACGGGTGCGATTTGGATATATTTAAACCTGCTCCAAGGGAGCTTTTGAAACTAAAGGGTATAAAACCAACAGACAAAGTTGCTGTATTTACAGGAGCACATGGAATTGCTAATGGGTTGGATGCGATATTGGATGCTGCAAATGAATTAAAAAATAGAGGCAGAAATGATATTGTATTGGCGTTTATCGGGGATGGAAAAATGAAACCTCATCTACAGGAACGGGTGGAAAGAGAAAAACTGGATAATTGCCGGTTTTATGCTCCGATACCAAAGAAAGAATTAAATGCAATTGTTGCATCGGCAGATGTGGGGTTAATGGTATTGGCGAATGTTCCTGCGTTTTATTATGGAACTTCACCTAATAAGTTTTTTGATTATATCTCATCGGGATTGGCTGTTTTGAATAACTATCCCGGTTGGTTGGCCGATATGATTGAAAAAAATAATTTGGGAGTAGTGGTACCACCGAATAATGCACAAGCTTTTGCGGATGGTTTGATTAAGCTGGTAGATGATGATAATTATAGAATGAATGCCGGACAAAACGCAAGGAGGTTTGCAGAAGCTAATTTTTCAAGAATAAAACTGGCTGATGATTTTGTATCGTTTCTTGAAGAAATTTCTTCGACAGATTAATTTTTTAATTCTGGCTATAATATATGTATCGTTCTTTTTTGAAACGTTTAATTGACTTTAGTCTTGTTTTTTGTGCTTTGGTGATTTGTTGTCCTGTACTTTTCATTATTGCTCTTTGGTTACATTTTGCTAATAAAGGTGCGGGCGTTTTCTTCTTGCAAAATCGTCCCGGCAGAGATGGTAAAATCTTCAAAGTTATAAAATTCAAAACCATGACGGATGAGCGTGATTCAAAAGGTTGTCTTTTACCTGATGAACAGCGTCTGACAAAAGTTGGTAAGTTTGTCCGTTCTACTTCTATTGATGAACTACCCCAATTAATAAATGTGCTAAAAGGTGATATGGCTTTGATAGGGCCTCGTCCTTTATTACCTCAATATTTACCTTTATACAATAAAGAGCAAGCTCGGCGTCACGAAGTTCGTCCGGGTATAACAGGCTGGGCTCAAGTGAATGGTCGTAATGCTATCTCGTGGACGAAGAAGTTTGAACTGGATGTGTGGTATGTGGATCATTGTTCTTTTCTGTTGGATTTGAGGATTTTCCTCTTGACTATCAGGAAAGTTTTTGTTCGTGAAGGAATCAGTTCTGATACTTCTGCTACAATGGAACCTTTTACTGGAAATAATTAAACGAATGTATTTATATGGTGCAAGTGGTCATGCCAAAGTGATCATTGATATTTTAAAAGCTAATCATGAATCGATTGAAGCTTTGTTTGACGATGATGAGTCGCTTACTCATCTTCTTGACTATCCCGTACTACGTCCGTCGGAAGTCCGGGGACCGTTGATAATCAGTATCGGAAACAACAGGATACGTTCTAATATAGCGAAGATGTTGTCAGTAGAGTTCGGCCGGGCTATTCATCCGCTTTCTATTGTTTCACAAGTCGCAAACATTCATTTAGGTAGCGTTGTAATGCCGGGTGCCATTATTCAATCTTGTGTCAGTATTGGGAAGCATTGTATCATTAATACTGGTGCATCGGTTGATCATGATTGCGTAATAAGTGATTATGTACACATCGCTCCACACTCTACACTTTGTGGCAATGTATATGTGGGCGAAGGTACGTTGATTGGTGCCGGATCTACAATAGCTCCGGGTGTGAAAATTGGTAGTTGGAGTGTAATAGGCGCTGGCTCTGTTGTAACCAAAGATATTCCGGATCATGTATTGGCGGTGGGTAATCGCTGTAAGATAATAAAGAATTTATAAACATAGAAATAATATGAACAAGAGAATCTGGCTTTCGCTTGCTCACATGGGTGGCCGTGAGCAAGACTTTATAAAAGAGGCTTTTGATACGAACTGGGTTGTCCCTTTGGGACCTAACGTAGACGCCTTTGAAGAATCGCTAAGGCGATTCTTAGTTGACAATGGACAATTGACAATTGACAGTGATAGAAGGGTCGTTGCCCTAAGTGCCGGTACGGCCGCACTCCATTTAGGCTTGATTCTTCTTGGTGTAAAACCGGGAGATGAAGTGATTTGCCAAAGTTTCACTTTTGCTGCTTCTGCCAATCCCATCTCTTATTTGGAAGCAAAACCAGTGTTTGTGGATAGTGAGACGGATACCTGGAATATGGACCCCGTATTATTGGAGGAGGCTATCAAGGACCGTTTGAGAAAAACAGGAAAACTTCCGAAAGCAATTCTTCCCGTGCATCTGTATGGTATGCCTGCCAAGATGGATGAGATTATTGAGATAGCCGGACGTTATGACATCCCCGTGTTGGAAGATGCTGCTGAAGCCTTAGGTTCGGAATTGAACGGGCGGAAATGTGGTACGTTTGGAGAATTGGCTGCACTTTCTTTCAATGGCAATAAGATGATCACTACTTCGGGTGGTGGTGCTTTGGTGTGTAAAACGGAAGAGGAAGCTAAACTTACAAAGTTTTATGCTACACAGGCTCGTGATGCAGCTCCGCATTATCAGCATACACATATTGGTTATAACTATCGTATGAGCAATATTTGTGCGGGTATTGGCCGTGGACAGATGTTTGTGCTGGAGGAACATGTGGCACGCAGACGGGCGATTCATGCTTTGTATACAGAGCTCTTTAAGAATATAGATGGGATAACTGTTATGGAAAACCCAGACAATAATTTCAATTCTAACTTTTGGCTGACTTGTATCCTGGTTGATCCTTCGATAGCAGGTAAAACCCGTGAGGATATTCGTCTGAAGCTGGATACAGAGAATATAGAGACCCGTCCGTTGTGGAAGCCGATGCATCTGCAACCGGTATTTAAGGATGCTCCTTTTTATGGAAACGGTACGAGTGAGCATTTGTTTGATATCGGTTTGTGTCTGCCTTCGGGACCTACGTTGACCGATGATGATATCAGAAGGGTAGTAGAAGTGATTGTAGGGATGTAGTAACTCCATTCTACATTATAAAAATAAAGTAATCTCCCGGTAGATCTGTAAAAAGAATCTGCCGGGAGATTTTTTTATTATTTGCAAAAATTAATATAGTCTTTTTTATACTCTATTGCTGTTGTATTTCTTATGTGATCGGCATTATATATAGAATTATTGCGTGTTCGGACACGAAACTCGTTGTCTATTTTACTTTTTCTCTTTTAACTTAATCTGTTGACTCCGTCGTAGAAAGAAAAAAACTCTTTTGTGTGAAAACGTTTTTTTTGATGAAATAAATCTCTGAATGATATTTTGATTATAATACTTCTGGTTTACTGTAAATTTAGGTCAAAAAGTAGGATTTTTAAGACTAACGAATGTTATCTAAAACAAAAAAAAAGCAAATCAGAATAATGAATCACATTTGTTTCTACATTTGCACAGTTGTTTGTTTAACTACTCGTTTGTATACGTTAGTGAACAAAAGAAAAACTCAGATGTTATGTTTATAGTAAAGTTGGTAAAAACGCGGCTTACTATACTATGAAGTTTAGAAAATAATATATAAAAAGATTGCTTATGTCACAGATTATCGGACATATCTCTCAGGTAATCGGACCTGTGGTTGATGTGTACTTTGAAACTACGGAAGCTGAGATTGCGTTGCCAAGTATACACGACGCATTGGAGATAAGAAGACCGAATGGCAAAATTCTGATTGTAGAGGTGCAGCAACACATTGGTGAAAATACGGTAAGAACCGTTGCAATGGATAGTACCGATGGACTGCAACGTGGTATGAAAGTATATCCGACAGGTGGCCCTATCACTATGCCGGTAGGTGAGCAAATTAAAGGACGACTTATGAATGTCGTTGGCGACTCTATTGATGGTATGAGAGAACTCAGCCGTAAAGGAGCCTATTCTATTCACCGTGATCCCCCTAAATTTGAAGATTTAACAACTGTACAGGAAGTACTCTATACAGGTATCAAAGTAATCGACTTGTTGGAGCCTTATTCAAAAGGTGGTAAGATTGGTTTATTTGGTGGTGCCGGTGTGGGTAAAACGGTGCTTATTCAGGAGTTAATTAATAACATTGCTAAAAAGCATAACGGATTCTCTGTTTTTGCCGGAGTAGGAGAGCGTACGCGTGAGGGGAATGACTTGCTTCGTGAGATGATTGAGTCCGGAGTTATACGCTATGGAGAAGCTTTTAAGGAAAGCATGGAGAAAGGACATTGGGATCTTTCGAAGGTGGACTATGAAGAAGTGGAGAAATCTCAGGTATCTCTGGTGTTCGGTCAGATGAATGAACCGCCGGGAGCACGTGCTTCAGTGGCTTTATCGGGACTTACAGTAGCTGAGTCTTTCCGTGATATGCATTCGGGAGATGAAGGTCCGAAGGATATTCTGTTCTTTATTGATAATATTTTCCGTTTTACACAAGCAGGTTCTGAAGTATCAGCATTGTTGGGACGTATGCCTTCGGCGGTAGGTTATCAGCCGACTTTGGCTACGGAAATGGGAGCTATGCAGGAACGTATTACTTCAACCCGATATGGTTCCATTACTTCTGTACAGGCTGTATATGTACCGGCTGATGACTTGACTGACCCGGCACCGGCAACAACTTTTACGCACCTGGATGCAACAACCGTACTCGACCGTAAAATTACGGAATTGGGTATTTATCCGGCCGTAGATCCGTTGGCATCTACTTCTCGTATTCTTGATCCGCATATCGTAGGGCAGGAACATTATGAGGTGGCTCAAAGGGTAAAACAGATTCTTCAGCGTAATAAGGAATTACAGGATATTATCTCTATTTTGGGTATGGAGGAACTTTCGGATGAAGACCGTACAATTGTAAACCGTGCGCGTCGTGTACAGAGATTCCTGTCGCAACCTTTTGCTGTGGCTGAGCAGTTTACAGGAGTGCCGGGAGTGATGGTCTCTATAGAGGATACTATAAAAGGATTCCGTATGATTCTGGATGGTGAAGTTGATAATTTGCCGGAACAGGCTTTCTTGAACGTAGGTACGATAGAAGAAGCTATTGAGAAGGGTAAGCAGTTGCTTGAACAGGCAAATAAATAATTAAAAAATAATAGTTAATGAAAAGGCTGCATTTGAGTATTGTTTCTCCGGAAAAAGAGATATATAATGGGGAAGTGAATTGCGTGACGCTGCCCGGAGTTATAGGTTCGTTCACTATTCTGCCACAGCATGCTCCGATTGTCTCTTCTTTAAAGGAAGGAAAACTGAGTTATGTGATGGAGGATAATGAAGAGTGTACGCTTGATATTGAAGGTGGTTTTGTAGAGATGAGCGATGAAACGGTTTCCGTGTGCATCTCCTGACAAGACAAAAATAAGATTAACAGAAAAACACAGCGATATAAGATGAACATAAGTTTAACGAAGCGTAAGTATTTGCTCTATCTTACGATCCTTACTCTTTTATTGAGTGGGGTAGGTGGTGTGACTTACTTTTCTTTGGTACCCGAACATTATTTTGGAGGATATCCGTTAATTCCGGTATACTTCTATATTTTTGGAGTATTTAATATTTATATGTTCGATGCTTGCAGGAGGTTTGCTCCGGACAAGATGTTGTTGCTGCATTTGGCAATGAAAGTGCTTAAAATGATTTTGTCTGTTATAGTACTTGTTATTTATTGTATGGTAGTTAGAGAAGAGGCAGTGGCATTTATGCTTACTTTTATAGTGTACTATCTGCTGTATTTGATATTTGAGACAAGTTTCTTTGCCAGTTATGAACTGAATAAGAAACGACAAAAGAAAAATAAAACAAAAAATGAAACAGTTGCATAACATATTCACAGGATTACTCCTCATACTTGGGTTGCTGATTGCTTCTCCTGCAGTAGCGCAGGAAGAGGATGTTACCCCTCAGGAGCAAAAGGAGAACACGGTTGATGTGAAGAGCATAGTCTTTGGACATATAGGAGACTCCTATGAGTGGCATATCACTACGTGGGGGGATACTCATATAACAATTCCATTGCCTGTGATTGTGTACAGTTCTAATAGTGGCTGGCATTCATTTTTATCTTCACGATTAGAAGAGAATGGAGGAACCTACGAAGGATTTTCTATTGCTCCCGCAGGAAGCCGGTATGAGGGCAAAATAATAGAACATGATGCAGCTGGTGAGGAAATACGTCCATGGGATATTTCTATTACTAAAGTTACGTTGTCATTGTTGATAAACAGTGCTCTGCTACTGATCATTATTTTAGGTGTGGCACATTGGTATCGTAAACGTGAACAGGGTGCAGCGGCTCCAGGTGGTTTTGTAGGCTTTATGGAGATGTTTATCATGATGATACATGATGATGTAATAAAGAGCTGTGTTGGTCCTAATTATAAAAAATTTGCTCCTTATTTATTGACAGCTTTCTTCTTTATTTTCATTAATAATATTATGGGATTGATACCCTTCTTTCCCGGAGGAGCGAATGTAACAGGTAATATTGCCATAACAATGGTGCTGGCTATCTGTACTTTCCTTGCTGTAAATATCTTCGGATCCAAACATTACTGGAAGGATATCTTTTGGCCTGATGTACCCTGGTGGTTGAAAGTGCCTATACCGATGATGCCATTTATTGAGTTTTTCGGTGTATTTACCAAACCATTTGCTTTGATGATCCGTCTGTTTGCAAATATGCTTTCGGGACATATGGCGATGTTGGTATTGACTTGTCTTATCTTTATCTCGGCAAGTATGGGGCCTGCCTTGAATAGTACGTTGACTGTTGCTTCTGTATTGTTTAATATATTTATGAATGCACTTGAGTTGTTGGTGGCTTTCATTCAGGCTTATGTATTTACCATGTTGTCTGCTGTGTTTATCGGATTGGCACAAGAGGGTGGAAAGTCAGAAGAAGCGACTGAATAAAAAAAAGTAAGTTAGACTAATCTGAATTTTAAATTAATAATATAAACCATTTTAAAACTGAAAATTATGTTACTATCAGTCTTATTACAAGCAGCCGCAGGTGCTGCTATCGGAAAGTTGGGAGCAGCAATTGGAGCTGGTCTTGCCGTTATCGGTGCAGGTTTGGGTATTGGTAAAATCGGTGGTTCGGCAATGGAAGCTATTGCACGTCAACCGGAAGCTTCGGGCGATATTCGTATGAATATGATTATTGCTGCTGCGCTGATTGAAGGTGTGGCTTTGTTGGCAGTAGTTGTTTGTCTGTTGGTATTCTTCTTGTAATTTACAATTAGACAATTTACAATTTATAATTTGCCATGCGGTTATGGCGTTGGCGATTGGTGATTTGTAAGTTGTATCTTGTAAATAGAAGAGTAGAGAGTATTAAATCGTAAATTGTAAATCGTAAATTGTAAATAAATTTATGTCATTGTTATTACCCGATAGTGGCCTGTTATTCTGGATGCTTCTCTCGTTTGGGATTGTGTTCGTTGTATTGGCAAAATATGGCTTTCCTATTATCGTCAAGATGGTGGATGGCCGTAAAACATACATCGACCAGTCTCTGGAGGTGGCAAGGGAGGCGAATGCCCAGTTGGCTAAACTCAAAGAACAGGGTGAAGCACTTGTGGTTGCCGCTAACAAGGAGCAGGGACGTATCTTGAAAGAGGCCATGCAGGAGCGTGATAAAATTATTCACGAGGCCCGCAAAAAAGCAGAAGCCGCAGCTCAGAAAGAACTGGATGAGGTGAAGAAGCAGATTCAGGTTGAAAAGGAGGAAGCTATTCGTGATATTCGTCGCCAGGTAGCTTTACTTTCGGTGGATATTGCCGAAAAGGTGATCCGTAAAAATCTGGATGAAGATAGTGAGCAGATGGCTATGATAGACCGGATGCTGGATGAAGTGTTGGACAACAAGAATTAAGTGAAAGAGTATGGATATAGGAATTGTTTCAATGCGTTATGCCAAAGCACTGATTGAATATGCGAAGGAAAAACATACGGAAGATGTGCTTTACAGAGAGATGAAAATGTTGTCGAAGAGCCTTTGTGCAGTTCCCCGTCTAAGGGAAGCTTTGGCAAATCCTGTTTTGAACATTCGGGAGAAGTATTCATTGATTTGTACGGCAGCTACCGGTGATAAGAAAGTAAGTCGTGAGTTTTCACGTTTCGTCACTTTGGTATTGAAAAACAACAGGGAACAGTTTCTGCAGTTTATCTGTTTATCTTTTCTGGATTTATACCGGAAGTTGAAACACATTGGAGTGGGTAGGCTTACTACGGCAGTAGCGGTCAACAAAGAGACAGAAGAACGGATACGTAACTCTGCAGGTATGATTCTTCATGCCCAAATGGAACTGGAAACCGTAATAGACCCGTCTATTGAAGGTGGTTTTATATTCGATGTCAATGATTATCGTCTTGATGCCAGTATAACTACCCAGCTGAAACGAGTGAAACAACAATTTATTGATAAGAACAGAAGAATCGTATAATTTACAATTGGACGATTTACAATTTACAATTTGCCATGCGGTAAGAGTGTAAATTGTAAATTGTAAATTGTAAATTATCAAATTGTAAATAGAACCATGTCTGAAAATATAAAAGTAAGCGAAGTCTCCGATATTCTGCGCCGTCAGCTTGAAGGCATTGATACACGCGTGCAACTTGATGAGATAGGTACAGTGTTGCAGGTCAGTGATGGTGTGGCGCGTATCTATGGATTGCGCAATGCCGAAGCGAATGAATTGCTGGAGTTTGACAATGGTATTAAAGCCATTGTGATGAATCTGGAAGAAGATAATGTGGGTGCTGTGTTATTGGGACCTACAGATAAAATCAAAGAGGGCTATATCGTCAAACGTACCAAACGTATTGCTTCTATCCGTGTAGGAGAGGGCATGTTAGGGCGTGTTATTGATCCGTTGGGGGAACCATTGGATGGTAAAGGTACGATTGGAGGACAGTTGTATGAAATGCCACTGGAGCGTAAAGCGCCGGGAGTTATTTTTCGTCAGCCGGTAAATCAACCGTTGCAGACCGGGCTGAAAGCAGTTGATGCTATGATCCCTATCGGTCGTGGGCAACGTGAGTTGATTATTGGAGACCGCCAAACAGGTAAGACAGCCATTGCTATTGATACTATAATCAACCAGCGCGATAATTATCTGGCCGGTAAACCTGTATATTGTATCTATGTTGCTATTGGGCAGAAAGGTTCTACTGTTGCTTCTATTGTAAATACATTGCGTGAATATGGTGCAATGGATTACACGATTGTAGTTGCTGCTACAGCTGGTGATCCTGCTGCCTTGCAATATTTCTCACCGTTCTCCGGTGCTGCTATCGGGGAGTATTTCCGTGATACCGGTCGGGATGCATTGGTGGTTTATGATGACCTTTCCAAGCAGGCGGTTGCTTATCGTGAAGTATCTCTGATCCTTCGTCGTCCGTCTGGTCGTGAAGCTTATCCGGGAGATATCTTCTATCTGCATTCACGTTTGTTGGAGCGTGCTGCCAAGATTATCAACCAGGAGGAAGTAGCCCGTGAAATGAATGATCTTCCTGATAGCTTGAAAGGATTGGTAAAAGGGGGTGGGTCTTTGACTGCCTTACCGATTATCGAGACGCAAGCCGGTGACGTATCTGCTTATATTCCTACTAATGTGATTTCAATTACCGACGGACAGATTTTCCTTGATACTGATCTGTTTAACCAAGGTAATCGTCCGGCTATCAATGTAGGTATTTCTGTATCGCGTGTAGGAGGTAATGCACAGATTAAAGCCATGAAGAAGGTGGCTGGGACATTGAAGATTGACCAGGCACAATACCGGGAGTTGGAAGCGTTTACGAAGTTTAGTGGCGATATGGATCCTGTGACTGCTCATATAATCGATAAGGGGCAGAAGAATACCCGTTTGCTTGTACAGCCGCAGTATAGTCCGATGTCGGTAGAGAAACAAATTGCAATTCTGTATTGCGGTGTTCATGGGCTATTGCGTAATGTTCCTCTTGATAAGGTAGAAGATTTTGAACGTAGCTTTCAGGAGAGTCTTGCCATTAATCATCAGGCAGATGTACTTGATGTACTCAAAGCAGGTGTCATTGACGAAAATGTAGAGAAAGGTATCAGGGAAACAGCAGAGATGGTGGCTAAACAATTTATTCAGTAGTTAAGTAGTCAAGTAGTTAAGTAGTAAGTAGGATACTACTGCGGTATTTAACGCTAAACTATCTGCTACTTACTATTTAACTGTTTACTGCTTGACTACTAACTACTTACTACTAACTTCTAACTACTAAAGAATATGGCTTCACTTAAAGAAGTAAAAACCAGAATAAATTCGGTACAGAGTACACGAAAGATCACTTCAGCAATGAAGATGGTGGCTTCTGCCAAATTGCATAAAGCACAGGGAGCCATTGGAAATATGTTGCCTTATCAAAGGCAGATGAATAAGATTTTGCGCAACTTTCTTAGTGGCGAACTCTCTATAGAGTCGCCTTACATTCAAGGAAGAGAGGTAAAACGCGTAGCTATTGTCATGTTTTCATCCAATAGTTCGCTGTGCGGAGCTTTCAATGCCAATGTTATTAAAATGTTTCTACATACAGTTGGCGAATATCGTAAACTGGGACAAGATAATATTTTTATTTATCCGGTTGGACGCAAGGTAGAAGAGGCTGTGAAGAAGATGGGGTTTGTTCCCAAAGGAAGTTACCAGCAGTTAGCGGATAAACCGACTTATCAGGAAGCAGCTGCACTGGCCGAACGTCTGATGGAACTTTTTGTATCCAAAGAGATAGACCGGGTAGAGTTGATCTATCATCATTTTAAGTCGATGGGAGTACAGGAGCTGCTCCGGGAACGTTATTTACCTATTGATCTGACACAAATAGAGGAGGAGCATGAAGAAGATATAGAGGAAGATAAAGTGGTAAAGGATTATATCGTAGAGCCTTCGAGAGAGCAATTTATAGCTGATCTTATTCCGAAGGTATTGAAACAGAAACTCTTTACGGCTGCAATGGACTCTAATGCATCTGAACATGCTGCGCGTACGTTGGCAATGCAGGTAGCTACGGACAATGCAAATGAACTGATTCAGGATCTGACGAAGCAATATAATAAGGGACGCCAGCAAGCTATTACGAATGAACTGCTGGATATTATAGGTGGATCGATGAAATAGTAAAGGAGACTGATTGATAAAAATAAAGAGCAATGTGATTGTGTTACATTGCTCTTTATTTTTATCAATAGGCTTACTCTGTATTTGTTTATTTACTTCTCTTGTTCCTTATTACTTCAATAACTCCTGGGAGTACGGATACTACAATAATCCCCAGAATGAGTAATTTAAGGTTTTCCTGAACAAAAGGTAGGCCACCGAAGAAATAGCCTGCATAGATGAAAATTACTACCCATATTATACCTCCGGTTACATTAAAGACGGAAAAATGCCTGTAGTTCATATGTCCCATACCTGCCACAAAAGGAGCGAAGGTACGTACTATTGGTACAAAACGGGCTAAGATAATTGTTTTTCCTCCGTACTTCTCGTAGAAGCCATGTGTCTTTTCCAGATAACTTTGTTTGAATATTTTAGAGTTCCGGTTACTGAATAATTTCTCTCCGAAGAATCGTCCTATCAGATAGTTGGACGAATCTCCAAGGATGGCTGCCAGTATCAATGCCAGTGCCATTATATGTACATTAATATTGTTTGTAGGGAGTGAGCCCAGTGCACCGGCTACAAACAGTAGTGAGTCACCCGGAAGGAACGGAGTAACAACTAACCCTGTTTCACAAAAGATAATCAGGAATAAGATAGCATATACCCATATTCCATATTGAGCTATAAGTTCGGCTAAATGGACATCGATATGTAAAATGAAATCGATAATAAATTGAATAAAATCCATGAAAATTGTGTTTTATAAATGATGTTTGCAAAGATAGGGATAGCTTTGTGAAATGAAATTGCATACAGTATTACATTTCTGTTTCATTTATATTAATATTTTCTTACTACAGGGGCAGGGGTACTGTAAATTTCAGTATCTTTGACGGAAAAACTATATACATGGAAACCAATTTCGAAATACAACTTGCCTGGCAGTTTATAGAAAATACTGGTACCCACCTGTTTCTTACCGGAAAAGCTGGAACCGGAAAGACTACTTTTCTCAGAGAGTTGAAAGCAAAATCGCCCAAACGTATGGTAGTCGTAGCACCTACCGGGATTGCTGCTATCAATGCCGGTGGAGTAACAATACACTCTTTCTTCCAGCTTCCTTTTGCACCTTATGTGCCCGATACAAAGTTTATGTCGGCACAAACTTTTCATAAATTCGGTAAAGAGAAGATTAACATTATACGTAGTATGGATCTGTTGGTGATTGATGAGGTCAGTATGGTACGTGCAGATCTTCTGGATGCTATCGATGCAGTACTACGGCAATATCGTGATCGCCATAAACCTTTTGGTGGTGTACAAATCCTGATGATCGGAGACTTACAGCAGTTGGCTCCTGTGGTGAAAGAAGAAGACTGGCAATTGTTGAGTCCGTATTATGATACTGCTTTCTTTTTTGGTAGCCGCACTTTGAGAGAGACAGAATATGTCACGATTGAATTGAAAAAAGTATATCGTCAGAGTGATAGTACTTTTTTGAATCTTTTGAATAAGATACGGGAGAATACAGCGGATGAGTCGGTACTTGCCGAACTCAACAAACGTTATCTTCCCGGTTTTCGTCCCAGAGAAGAAGAGGGTTATATCCGTTTGACTACTCATAATTATCAGGCTCAGCAGTATAATGACCGCCAGCTGATAGCGTTGCCGGGACAGCCTTATAGTTTTCGTGCAAAGACGGAAGGTACATTCCCTGAGTCTGCTTATCCTGCCGATGAAATATTGACGGTGAAGAAAGGGGCACAGATTATGTTTATTAAGAATGATTCTTCGGGTGAGCATCGGTTTTATAATGGTAAGATCGGATTGGTGACAGACGTATGTAAAGATGGTATTAGGGTACGTGGTAATGGAGATGCAGAATCTTTTCTTTTAGAGACTGAGGAGTGGACAAATAGTAAATATACCTTGAACCCCGTAACGAAAGAGATAACAGAAGAGGTAGAGGGACGTTTCCGGCAGTATCCTGTTCGTTTGGCATGGGCTATCACTATCCATAAGAGCCAGGGACTTACTTTTGAGCGGGCTATCATTGATGCGAATGCTTCCTTTGCTCATGGACAAGTGTATGTGGCATTGAGTCGCTGTAAAAGTCTGGAAGGATTGGTGTTGGGTTCTCCGCTAAGACAAGAGGTTATAATCAGTGATGATACAATAGATCACTTTACGCGTGAGGTGGAAGCGTTGTTTCCGGATCGGCAGAAGTTGAATAAGTTGCAACGCCAGTATTTTTATGAATTACTTTGCGAGCAGTTTGACTTTCATTCGTTGGAACGGCATTTTGCATTGGTACTTCGCTTGTTGGATGAACATCTTTATCGTCTTTATCCCAAGTTGTTGGAACGATATAAAGAAACTTATGAGTTATATAAGGCAAACATAACGAAGGTAGGAGATACTTTTCGATTACAGTATACAGAATTGGTGAATGCGACAGATGATTATGTGGGTGATCGGCAATTACAGAGCCGTTTAATATCCGGTGCCCGTTATTTTAGAGAAAAATTGGAGGAGATAGTCTTTCCTTTGGTCTCTGAAACCAAAGTACAGACAGATAATAAAGAGGTAAAGAAGAAAATCACCGAGGCTTTAGGTGTGTTGCGGGTGGCATTGCATGTAAAAAAGGGAACTCTGCTCTCAACGGAGGAACATGGCTTTTCCGTATCAACCTATTTGAAACAGAAAGCTATATTGACGATCACAGAAGAGAATGGTGAGGGGAGACGAGAGAGAGGAGAAGGAAAGAGGGAGAGAGGAGGACAGAGAGCCGATAAGATAGAAGTTCCTACCGATATTCTTCATCCTGAGCTCTATAAACAATTGATAGCCTGGCGAAACTCAGAAGCCGCACAGGCAGGAGTTCCTGTGTATACAATTATCCAACAGAAAGCCATATTGGGTATTGTCAATTTGTTGCCGGTGGATGTGCCCTCTCTGGTTCGTATTCCTTATTTTGGAAAGAAGGGCGCCGAGAAATATGGGGATGTATTACTGAATATGGTAAATAACTATGTGAAAGAGAACAATGTGGAACGTCCTGAGATGCCAGAGCCCTCTAAGAAAAAGATAAAAGAGGAGATAGTTACCACAAAGCCGGATGCAACAGTAATAGTTAAAACTCCTAAGCAAGATACGAAAGAGGTGAGCTTCTCTATGTTCCGTCAAGGTATGAACATTGAGGAGATCGCTAAGGCCCGTGAATTGGTAACCGGTACGATAGCCGGACATCTGGAACATTATGTACGTTCGGGAGTAATTAGAATTAATGATCTGGTTCCACAAGAGAAGGTTAATAAAATAACACAGTATTTGAAACAACACGCCGATGCCCAAAGCATTACGCTTATAAAAGCAGGCTTAGGCGATGACGTGTCGTATGCAGATATCCGGTTGGTGATGGCCTCGTTGTCTAAAGCATAATTTTTGAATAATTTCTTTGTTAAGATATAACGTCTTAGTTCTTTATTATTACCTTTGGGAATTGTTCAACCAAAATATTGATATTATGAAAAATACTGCTGTTCTATTATTGTTTTTGTGTTGTATGTATCCTGTTTATATGCGGGCTCAAACGGAATTCTCACAGACTGGTACACAATGGAAAACAAATTATTTCAGCTATGGAGGTTGGCGTGGTAAGTATGTAAATGTCGATTGCTTTTATGAATTAGGAGGAGACACGCTACTCGGAGGTGAAAACTGCAAGAAACTGTATATGAATGAGGCGTTAATTGGAGCCTTTCTGGAAGAAGATCGTAAAGTGTGGTATTATCCGTTTCAGGAATATACAAATGATCCGGAGAGATTACTATTGTATGATTTCTCTAAAGAAAAAGGAGACAAGATTGAATCATACGTTATACCTTGGAATACTGGAGGTAATTTGTCTGATTTAGGTTTTCCTGGTAATATTGTAACATTGACAGTGGAGAATGTTTACTTTGAAAGTGGACGGAAAGTGATGGAAATCAGCTCTAATTATAGTAATGGAGATATTTGGATTGAAGGTATTGGGAGTACATTAGGTTTTTGGGGCGCTGATTTAGCGATTCCAACTGATGGTAGTAATACGAGTACAAGCCTTGTACAAGTACTTGCTTCGGATAAATCTGCTCTTTATCATAGTGGCCAGGTCGTTGATCCTAATTATAAGTCTACTTTTCTTAAGGTAGGTAAGACTTGGGAAATCCAGACTCCATCAAATAGCATTGACAAATTTACAATTGGAGAGCCTCAGGTAATAAATAACTATCCAAGTTATCCGGTTTATAAAAATGGGTATCGTTATGATGGTGGTTATTTATATGATGTGAATGGAGTAATTTATTGGACTTTTAATAGTCGAAGCGGCCTTACTTTGGCTTATGATTATTCTCTCTATAACTTTAATCATTCTGTCGGTAAGCAAGTTTATCTTTGTACATGGCTTTATAGTACAGAAGTATATTACGAACCTTCCGGATATAGTCCTTATAAAGTGATACAGGCAGACATGATACAATGTATGGGGAAATCACTGAAACGTGTTGTGTTAGAGGGAGATATTAAGCACGTGTGGCTGGAAGATGTTGGTTCATTGAATTTATTACTTTATTTAGACAATTCCGGTTATCATCTGGATGCTCCGCAGTATAAGTTGTTACGCTGTTATACGGGAGATGAAATGATCTATGACTGTTCGGATTTTCCCGATGGAATAGAAGAGGCGGTTCTTTCTGCGCCTACTTATTCGATTATCGATAATCAGCTGATTGTAAAAGACGGAGATGGATATCGTCTTTCATTATATGATCCTTCTGGAGTTGAAGTGTATAATCAAGCTCTTTCTGATATGGAAGAATCAATTCCCCTTCCAGTACATCCTGCCACAATACTGATTGGGCGGTTACAGAAAGGGGATATAGTTGTCTCTTTCAAAATAGGAGAAGCAGGAAAATAAAACGATGATTTACCTTTTACACAAAGCACGGAAGTCGCAATATTCGCAGACTTTCGTGTTTTCTGTTTGGATAAAGGGCGTTTCATTCCCAAAGATTTCTTCCAACAGAGTTTGTAACCGTTCCCGGAATTCGTCTTCAAAGAAGGCAAAGTTATTGACTGGTATCTTTGGCTTCCGAGGTTCACCCATTTCGATAACGGGAGAATAGCTTTCATTAGCAGCCCGATGAATATAGAGTAGGGCAGGAGCTACTTTTAGGGATTGCTGCCTGCTCATGATGGCTGCATACAAAAAGGTCTGAAAGATATAATTCGGTCTTCCTTCGGCGGGAGTGAACAGTTGTTCAATGTTTGTTGGTGTTTTGGGGCTTCCTCCTGTTTTGTAATCAACAATACGAAGTGTATCACCTTTGCAATCCATGCGGTCGATGGTTCCGCCTATCCGTATCTTTATCGGGCTTTCAGGAGTATTTACTGTCACTTCTTCCTGTACCTTCTTTTCCATACCTACCATAGAAAAAGGTGTATATTGCAGGTCATTGCGTAACAGTTGCCGAAGATATGAGCCTATTACCTTGGAGTTTATTAATTGCACTCCATTGTATTCCGGTCGTTCGTTGAGATCAACATGGAAGAATTCTTCTTTGAAGGCACGATCTACGTATCCTTGCAAACGAACGTCATCACGTAGAAGGCGTTCTAAATCTTCTTTTCTTATCTCTTTGCCGTTAGCACTTAAATCACCGTAAGCAAGTTCCGCTGAACGGTGGAAAATGGTACCAAACAGGGCTGAGTCTATTTCCGCACTTACCTCATCGGGAGTTTTTAGCCCGGCTACATAGCGATAATAAAAACGCAGGCGACAATCCAGATAGGCATTGAGCGCCGATGGAGAGAGAGCAAATGCTTTGGGATTAGATTCGAAGTTGTATGTATTGCGGAGGCGATTCAATATTTCCGGTGTTTTTTCAATACAGATATCACGGCTGCTTTGTGGTGACTGACCGGCTTCAAGAAATTCCCGGCTGATGTCGTGTGGCCATTCTACAAGGAATTGTAACATAAAACGTGACCATTCTCCGCGGTTCAGGCCGTCTGACGAGGTGTTATATACCAATGTTACATTCTCTGCCCGCTGTATAAGGCGATAGAAGTAATAAGCATATACTGCATTCTTGTGTTCAATGGTTGTCATACCAAAAGCCTTACGGAGATTGTAAGGGATGAAGGAAGATTCACCGCTGGACTTAGGTAATTGCCCTTCGTTGAGCGAAAGTATGATGAGATTACGGAAGTCGAGATTACGGGTTTCGAGTACTCCCATTACCTGCATGCCGATAGCCGGTTCACCGTGGAATGGGATATTAGCTGCATTCAGGATACGGCTAAGCAGGCGCTTCAAAGTATCGATACGTATTTGTAACTCTCCGTTCTCAATCAGGTTGAGCAGGCGATTTACCATTGTGTAGCTCTTGAACAATGACTCACGATAGAGTTGATTAAAAATATCATCCTGCTCCGATTCCTGGCGATAGAGGGTGGATACTTCTTTCAGTAACTCTGTAATGTAAAGACAGATTGCCCGGATACCACTTCTTGGGGTGAAGAGCAGTGATAGAAAATCATCCTGCTTCAGTTCTGTAGGCAGAGGATAGAAGCGGTTGGTCTTTGTCAGTTCACGTTCCAGTGGTTCGGCTTTGAGAGAGATTTGGCGGGTATAGGGATGCTTTAGTACGGCCTGTACGGTATCATAGCTGTAACGACCAGTCTCAGAATGATAACCGGTTGTTTGCAACTCAACGACAGCATTGATAAAACTATAAACCGGGGTCTGTGCCAATGGGAATCCCATAGTGATATTGACGTTTTTTACTTCTGACGGAATAGAGTGCAGGACAGGAAGTAATAAAGATTCATTGCAAAGTACTACTGCGTTTTCTTTTTCTTCGCAAGGCTTTTCTTGAAGATCTTTGTTTAACAATGTATCTCTGACCCATTCCGGAAGATAGCGTGCCTGGGCATTTTCTGTGGGAGAAGAGATGAAACGTACTTTCTTGGGATGACGCAGACAATCGAATACAGTTTCGGGAAGTTCATTCGGAAACTTCTCCAGATTACGAAGAATAAACTCGCCTGCTTCATGTCTTTGCTGGGGCAGACGGGTGTAAAACAAATCATAGTCCCAATAGAAAAGTGCTTTACCTGCCTCTTGCAGTAGGGAGAAGAAGCGGGTTTCCACTTTGTTGAGCACATTAAAACCTACGAATACATATTTGTCATACCGCAAAGCATTCGTATCAAGTGCTTCAATGACATTACGGTAGAGCATTCCTTCGTAAGCAATACCTAAAGAGGCAAGTTGTGAACGGTAGCTCCGATAAATGTCCCCAAGCTTGTCCCAAAGAGAAATAAATTTCTCTTTCAGTTTGGTATGTTTTTCTATGGAGAAGTTCTGGAAAAATTGACGAATAGCATCCTCCTGTTCTTTATCCAGAAAGTCGAAATCATCCATAATATTTTTCAGATCCTGCAGATTGGTAAAGAGTTTATCTGCATCTACAAGATTTTTGTCTACATCATCAAAGTCACTGATAAGTAGTTCCCCCCAAAAGTAGAAGTCGTCCAGAGATTCTTCACTTTTTGTTTCCTCACGAAAAATCTTATACAACTCACACACCAAGCGGATGGGATCTCCCAGTTTCTGATCGGACAGTTGCTGGAACAATTCGCTAATGCTGACATAAGCAGGAGACCAGATAGGATGATCGGATTGTGAAGCCAAATGTTCGTTGAAGAACAAACTGGCACGTTTGTTGGGGAAAACGATTGCTACACGCGATAAATCGTTTCCTATTTTGCTATGAAGGTCTTGAGCGACCAGTTGGAGAAATGTTTTCATACTTTGAATATAACTATTGATATCTGAAACTGACAGGTATTGTGTATTCCATGGCTACTGGTTTTCCTTTTTGGGTACCGGGCTTCCATTTTGTCATGAGTTTGACTACACGTAACGCTTCTTTGTCAAATTTAGGATGAACACCTCGTACAATTTTAGCATTTGTAATATTGCCGTCTGTTGATATGATAAACTGTACTATAACCTTTCCTGTAATACAAATATCAGGATCTGGATATTGTATGTTTTGCTGTATAAAGCTCATTAATGCGGTATTTCCTCCTGGAAACTCCGGCATGGTCTCGCTTACACAGGTAGTAAGTATCTTTTTTTTCTGTGATTTCTTCTTGGTATTTACCACTAATATTTCTCCCATCATTAGAGTACTATCTTCTTGGAGTACCACTTGTATATAAGCTGTTTTTTGTATCTCAATTTCTTGAGACTGAAAGCCTATAGATTGAACGACCAATGGATGTTTCCCTGAGACTTTTAATGTGAAGTTTCCGAATTCGTCTGTCACTGTTCCATTTTTAGTTCCTTTCTCAATAATGAGTACACCAGTAATTGGATTCCTCATGCTATCTGTAACAATTCCTTTTATTACAAATAATGAGTCTGTGTTATTTGTGCCAGATACCTCTGTTGATACAATTTCTATTATGTCAGTTAGACTTTGCTTTTGGATAGAATCTATATTTGAATTTTGTGCATTCATGGTCATAACTCCGGCCGATATTCCCAATACCGTAATTGCTTTTCCTGCCAATCTCTTCCGTTCCAGTTGTTGTTCGAGATAACGAACTTCTGTTTCACATTTCGGACAAGTACCCAGACAGTCTCCCTGATACTGGCATTCGGAAGTAATAAACTCTATGTCATTTGCTTCGGCAATTTGCCGGCGAATTTCTTTTAGGATTCTGCAAGTTTGCTTTCCTCTTTTCATAGTTGTTTTACTATATGTGAATTAATTATAACGGTTTTTGTTTAAATGTCACAGGAACTGTATATTTGACACATACAGGTATTCCTCTCTGGCTTGCAGGTTTCCATTGGGGGAGAAGTCTAATTACTCTCAGAGCTTCTTTATCTAAATCCGGATGCAAAGAACGTACTACTTTAGGCTCGACCACATATCCCTCTTTATCTATTGTGAATTGGACGATAACTCGTCCTACTATATTGGAGTCTTGTAGAGTGGTAGGGTATTGATAGTTTTCTGCAATGAACTTCATCAGTGCAGCATTTCCTCCCGGAAACTGCGGCATAGTTTCATTTATATAGCCTAATAAAAAGTCTTCCTCTTCTTCTGCTTCTTCTGCTACTGGTTGGGAGGTTGGAACCTTTTTGGGGATTGCCAAAGTATCACTTCCTTGGACTATTGTTTCTATTGTATCTTTAGGAGATTGACATTTGGAAGAATTTGTATTTTGTGCATTCATGGTCATAACTCCGGCCGATATTCCCAGTATTGTGATTGCTTTTCCTGCCATTCTCTTCCGTTCCAGTTGTTGTTCGAGATAACGAACTTCTGTTTCACACTTCGGGCAAGTACCCAGACAGTCTCCCTGATACTGGCATTCAGAAGTAATAAACTCTATGTCATTTGCTTCGGCAATTTGCCGGCGAATCTCTTTTAGGATTCTGCAAGTCTGTTTTCCTCTTTTCATGACTGTCTTTTGTTTTTAAGTGTGGTATATAAACTGATCAAAGTGAGATAGACCCAATTCCTTCAATTGATACATGCTTTTTTCCATATCCAAAGATGTATTATATGACGGGATATGTGGTATCCTGACTGTAATTTGTTCTGCCTTTCCCTGTGATATGAGCCAGTGGAGATTACTAATTACCTGTTGATTCTCTTTTCCTGTGTATTGTTTATAAATATCACAGTTCATGTCTTTGATATCTATGATATAATGATCTATTACGGGTAATAGTTTTTCTATCTGCTTTTGTGATACATTCATAGATGTTTCTACTGTAAGTTGCCATTGCGGTCCGCATAGTTCGCGGAAATCACAGATGAAATCACTTTGCAGTAAAGGCTCTCCTCCGCCGAAAGTAACACCTCCTCCGGTAGCTATAAAATAAAGTTCGTCTATTTTTACTTCCTCATATACCTGCAGACAATCATAGTGTTTCCATATTCCGGCAGGTTGCAATGATTGTGGGTTCAAACAATATTTGCACCGCAACGGACATCCATGAAAAGCGACCAGGGTGGTTACGCCTTTTCCGTCTGTTGCAAGCCGATGTCTGCTGATACCTATGATGGGAACAGTATTCATCTCTTTTCCACTTTTTGAATTAATTCTTCGTCTACATACCACAGATACCCTGTAATATTGGTATATCCCATCCTCGTTAGTAATTGCATGTATCCTTGTACCTGTTTATTATATTTCTTATTGGGCTTGCCAAATTTGAAATCTACAACAACCACTTGTCCGTTCCGCATCATTACCCTGTCCGGACGGCGAGTTTGCAATACTCCGTCTTCCTTATATATAATGGCACATTCATTGAACAATTGCCAACATCCCGAGTACCAGTCCTGTATCTCTGGCAAGGCAAATGCTTTTCGTGTGAGCTTTCTCACTTCCTTTTCCATTTCCCTGCTGCCAATAACCCCTTCAAAGATCAATCTTTCTATGGCCGTATCAATGTCTTTTTCCGTTTCAATAGCCGAGAACAGAGTATGTAGTAACCGTCCACGATTGATAAAGCGGTCATCCGATTCTTCTTCCTCAATTCCTTTGATGAAGTCCGCTGAGCGGTTGGATTGCCGGAACTCAATCTCATGCCGCATGGACTCCATTCTGACCGGCAGTTTCTCTGCTTTCCGGGTAAGCTTGTTGGCAGATATTTTTTTCTTCTCTTCCGAAGAGGGACAAAGTTCTCCTTGTTCATAGGGTTCTTCTCCGTCCCATTCTGTCCCATTTCTGCGCGCTACTTCTGGTAGGGCTGCAGTGAGTAATTCCGACATTGTATTGCGTTGTCCTTTTCGACTCCATACTATCAGATTTTTTCCGGCACGGGTAAAGGCTACGTAAAGCAGATTCAGATTATCCACCCATAGTTGCAGGCGTTCTTGCAGGTAGTCTTCCCGGTATACGGACTCCGCCATCTGTGTAGAGTAGTTGACGGGGACGATATCAAGCTCATTGAATGGTGCTGCTGCCGGAGTACACCACACGAGCTGATTATTGGTCTCATTTTCCATTTTCCAGTCACAGAAAGGCAGGAGTACTGTGTGAAATTCCAATCCCTTCGACTTATGAATTGAGAAGATACGGATTCCTTCTATCTCTCCACTGGGAATAGTCTTGTTACATAATGTTTCCTCCCAGAAGCGGATAAAACTATCCAACTCAGAAGAATTGCTTTGCAGATAATCTGTTACAGCATCAAAGAAAGCAAACAGGTAAGCATCCTGAGCACTGATACGGTTCATTTCGAAGATACTGAATAGCTCTTCCAGCAACTCATAAAGAGGCATTAACCTTAGAGTCTTTATGTTTTCAATAAAAGCTTCCGGTAATAACTCTTTGGGTGCTCCTGTAAGCAATGCATCCAATTCTCCCTCAAAACCTTTAATTTTTAATTGGTAATTCATAATTAGTGAAGCCCTTGCTATCCGGTTTTCCGGATCAGAAAGGTAGCGCAGTGCATCTATCATCATACAGATGGCAAGCGAAGCATCCAGCCGAAAGGCTTCATCAGATACAATTTTGTATTGTAGTGTTTTGTCAAAATAGTCTGCAATGCGGGGGATACTTTTATTTTTGCGGACAAGAATGGCGATATCGTTCTGCTTCACTCCTGAGCTCAGTAACTGTTCCACTTCTTCACCCAGGCTTATAAGTGTTTTTTCTGTGTAGTCATGCTCTTCATCCGGTTCAAGGAAAGAGACTTTGACGTATCCCATCTGTTTCTCTTTAGGAGATTCTTGTGCTACGTCCGAATAGGCTTTTTGCAACGCTTCACAGTCGGTGTTCAATTCACTTTTATACAGAGTGTTCAGGTACTCTACTGCAGCTGTAAATAGTTCGTTGTTAAACCGTATGACATTCGTTTCGCTTCTTCGGTTGATCTTTAGTGTTTCCACACGAATTGGAAAGTGTTCTATCCGGTCATTCAATCCGTTAAGTATTCCCCAGTCACCATTTCTCCAACGATAAATAGATTGTTTCACATCACCTACTATCAAACTGTCGGCTCCCTGGGAGAGTCCTTCCAATAATAACAATTTGAAATTTCCCCATTGCATCCGGCTGGTATCCTGAAACTCATCTATCATTACGTTTCGGATATTCGTTCCTATCTTTTCGAATACAAAAGAAGAGTCACCGTCTTTGACCAATTGGTGGAGTAGGGCATTGGTATCTGATAATAGAAAGCGGTTATTTTCCCGGTTCAGTTGGCGTACTTCTTCGTCTATATTGGCCAGTAGCTGCACTTTGTTGAGATGTTGCATGGAGAGCCGGCAACTGTTTACGATCTTGTTATTCCTGGACCGGAATTTCTCTGCTTCGTTCAGCAAGGGCATCAGACTGTCAGCAGCTAAACGAAGTATATCTTCATAACGCGGAGAGGTTTTTGCTGCCCAGTTCTTCTCATCACTCAAACATTTTTCTACCGTTGTATTACGGATATCATCACCAAGTATCCCATTATTGAGTTTTCGAAAATAGCTTCCTATTCCGCGCGAACCATTCTTCAGATCGTCTGCAGTTAATGCATGTCCGTCCAGTTCTCCTTCAAACTGATCGTAGAAGCCTTTCATTTGTTCAAGGGCCTCCGTCTCCATTTCCTTTAGTTCACGACGGTAGTTTTTTATAATTTCCGGATTTTCAATCAGCTTTTGCCGAAGTCCTTCCCCCTTTTCTATGTATCCTTCGTCGAATATATTGCGGCCAAAGCTTTTCACTTCTTCCGATACATTCCAGCGTTTGTCATCTGCAATACGTTCATCGATATAATTCAGTAACCAGGCAAGCACGGGAGAGGTAGGGGCCAGTTTTTCAATCATGCTGTCTACTGCATCACTCAGCACTTCGCTGTTGTTCAGTTCGATATTCAGATTGGGGCTTAGTTCAAGTTCGCGTGCCAGGTTACGCATCACGGACTGGAAGAAAGAGTCTATTGTTTCTACACGAAAACGACTGTAATCGTGTAACATATAGCTAAGAGCTATTCCGGCAGATTTTCGTATTTCATCAGTTTGCTTTCCCGTTTCTTCTATGATCCGCTTCAGGTAAGCATCAGAATCCGGATCTTCAGTCCAAATACCATAAAGCTGGCTGAGAATACGTTCTTTCATTTCGGCCGTAGCTTTATTCGTAAAGGTCACAGCAAGTATTTGGCGGTAGGCACGCGGATTAAGAATAAGTAGTTTGATGTATTCTACAGCAAGCGTAAAAGTCTTTCCGGAGCCGGCAGAGGCTTTATATACTAAGAGTTCCATGTAGTTTCGATTTGTAGGCAAAGATAATACAAACTGAGTGCAGAATAAAATGAAAGAGTTTATTTTTTATGTGAAGGTGCAGCTTAATTTTGCTATGGGATGCCTCTAAACGGTATTATTGTCCTTGCCCGGTGTTGTACTTTGTCTTTCTCGAAAAGGAACATTCTTTTTCTCGGTACCCTGTTTTGTTTTACATGTACATGTTTTACTGTTCCACATGTACATGTCATACTGTCCCACATGCACATGTCGTACTGCTTTACATGTACATCTAAAACAACGTTGCCTACCGAGACTTCGTACGTTACTCTATGAGACAGGACTTTATCAATACAGGAGAAAGTAACGGCAGAGGTTATTAAACCCTAAAACCAATTAGGTTAAAATAGAATTTCAATTACTGATTCGTATTATTGGCAGATTGATATGTGATATCTCTTCTCTTTTTATATTTCAATTTAGAGAAACTTTGTTAAAGTGTAATAGAAAGCAGGATGCATTTGTATGAAAATGCAAGTAAAATTCGTTTTAATTAAGAAAAAAGGTCAAAACTTGTTGCTAACAATGATTCATATTGATAGTTTTATTATCTTTGTCGTCCCCTTTATTCTATAGAGTAGAATGAAATAACTGATAATTGATAGATTAACTTGATGAAATTTAGAACAAGCCTGCTGATTACGGTGGCCACAGGTGCTTTCCTGTGCGGTCCTTCCGTTGTATTGTATGCCGGAAATCCGACTCCCGATTCTATGGGATGGTTCCGCAAGAAAAAGAAAAGTGAATCCAACGACAGTATTAAATCCAAAAATGAGTATGAGAAACTGACCGGAGATGGTAGCATCGTTCGTCGTGGTATGTTTAACGTATATCAGAAAAAGAACGACTATTATTTTGAGGTTCCGGCGAGTTTGCTGGGTAGAGATATGTTGGTAGTGAATAAACTGCAACGCGTTCCTGCTGAATTGAATGAAGCGGGAGTGAACCGTGGCGTTAACTACGAAAACCAAATGGTACGTTTCGAACTTGATAAAGCAACCAATAAGTTGCTTATCCGTCAGAGTCGTCCGTTGCCTCTTTCACCTATCGAAGATGCTATCAGTCAATCGGTACGTGATAATTATATTTCTCCATTGATCGCTGGTTTTAAGATTGAGGCGTTTAATAATGACTCAACAATGATGGTTGTTAAGGTGAACGACATTTATGATGGTACGGAAACAAGCATCAATAATGTGTTTACTAATATTAATCTGGGTACATCTTCTATAAAGAACTTATCACGGATCCTTTCTATTAAGTCATTTGAAAACAATGTGGTAGCTACTTCCGAGTTAACAACGAAAGTAACAGAAGGAACCACTTCCGTATACGTCACTGTAGAAGTAAGCTCTTCACTGATGCTTCTTCCGGAGAAACCAATGACAGGCAGACTGGATAATGCACGTGTAGGCTACTTTACGAATCCGCTACTGAGCTATAGTGACGGGCAACAACGAGTGGATACAAAAAGATTTATCACTCGTTGGCGATTGGAACCGAAACCGGAAGATCGTGAACGTTACTTACGTGGTGAGTTGGTAGAACCTGCTAAACCGATTGTGTTTTATATTGAAAATTCTACTCCTTATCGTTGGCGTAAGTATATCAAACAAGGTATTGAAGACTGGCAGATTGCTTTTGAACGTGCCGGTTTTAAAAATGCCATTATCGCAAAAGAGGTTACAGATAGCATGACAATAGATATGGATGACGTGAATTATTCTGTGCTGACTTATGCTGCTTCTACAAAAGCCAATGCGATGGGACCGTCTATTCTTGATCCGCGTTCGGGAGAAATTCTTGAGGCAGATATCATGTGGTGGCACAATGTATTGGGTATGTTGCAGGAATGGATTACGGTGCAGACGGGTGCTATCCGTCCTGAGGCTCGTGGAGTGAAACTCTCTGATGAACTGATGGGAGATGCTATGCGCTTCGTAGCGTGCCATGAAGTAGGTCACTCTTTGGGACTTCGTCATAACATGATGGGGTCATGGGCATTTCCTACAGACTCATTGCGTTCCAAGTCATTTACAGACCGTATGAATTCCACTTCTTCCTCTATCATGGACTATGCCCGTTTCAACTATGTGGCACAGCCGGGTGATGGGGTGACGGTGCTTTCTCCGCATATTGGTCCGTATGATATCTTTGCTATTGAGTACGGATATCGTTGGTACGGCAAGGAAACTCCGGAAGCGGAAAAAGAACTGCTTTATGATTTCTTAGGTCGTCATACTGACCGTCTTTATAAGTATAGCGAAGCGCAGGATGTACGTGATGCAGTAGATCCACGTGCTCAGAACGAAGATTTAGGTGATGATGCAGTACGTTCTTCTCTTTTGGGTATTGAGAATCTGAAGCGTATTGTTCCGCAGATTATCCAGTGGACTACTACCGGCGAGAAAGGACAAACCTACGAGGAAGCTTCGCGTTTGTACTATGCTGTTATCAATCAGTGGAACAACTATCTTTATCATGTGATGGCCAACATTGGTGGTATCTATATTGAGAATACGGTTGTTGGTGATGGCCAGAAGACTTATACTTTCGTAGAGAAAGAGAAACAACAAGCTGCATTGAAATTCTTGCTTGATGAAGTTCTGACTTATCCTAAATGGCTGTTTGATACAGAAGTAGGAGAGTACACTTATTTGCTTCGCAACACTCCGTTGGGTGTAGTAGAGAATGCTCCTACGCTGATATTAAAGAATGCACAATCATATATTCTATGGGATTTGTTATCAAACAATCGTTTGATGCGTATGCTCGAAAATGAGTCGGTGAATGGTAAGAAGGCTTTTACTGCTGTGGATCTGATGGATGGTTTGCATCGTAGTATTTTTGCTACTACCGAACGTGGTGCAATACCTGACGTTATGACTCGTGCGCTGCAGAAGAATTTCCTGGATGCCTTGATTACTGCTGCTGCCGAAAGTGAAGGTGTAAAGATTAACAAAAAGCTGATGAATGATCATTTCTTGTTGAATCATCAGGAACCTGCGTGTAGTTGTGATGAGTATGCACATCATTCATTAGATAGTGATCGTATGGGGGCTCGTCGCGAATTAAACTTCTACGGTTCGCAGTTGAATCGTATTTCAGATGCAATCTCTGTGAAACGCGGTGAATTGCTTCGTATAAAAGACTTGTTGCAAAGTCGTCTGGGAACATCAGACACAGCTACAAAGTATCATTATAAAGATATGATTCTGCGCATTAACACTGCACTGGGTTTGAAATAATCATTGAAATAGTAGCTAATTAAAATTATATTCGTAATTATTGATGAAAAGAATAATCAGTTATTTATTATTTTCTCTTTGCTGCATCATTGCCTTTGGAGCAAATGCAGCGGAAAGGAAGATCACAGGTGTGGTTATTGCTGGTGATTACAAAGAGCCTCTGATTGGAGCCTCGGTATTTGTGTCATCAGAGATCCTAAAGAAAGCAGGGAGTTCCCAGACTACTTTAGGAGTGATAACAGACATGGACGGAAAGTTCACTATCAACGTGCCTGATGGAGTGACCACTCTTCAGTGCAGCTATGTAGGATATGAATCACAAACCATACATCTGGTTGCCGGAAAAAGCAGTTATGAGATTGTTCTGCAACCGTCGGCGCATATGCTTGATGCGGTTGTCGTAACAGGATATCAAACGATTGAACGCCGCAAACTGACAGCTGCGGTTACTAAACTGGATATTACAGATGATAAGATTGGTTCGGTAATGAGCATTGATCAGGCACTTTCTGGCCAGGTAGCCGGATTGTCTTCTATTGCTTCTTCGGGAGCTCCTGGGGCAGCTCCTAAGATCCGTATTCGTGGTACTGCCTCTTTGAATGGTACGCAAGACCCTCTTTGGGTGCTTGACGGTGTGCCGATGACAGGAACAGAGATTCCGACAATGGAAGACTTGAAAGATATAGACAATATATATCAGTCGGCTATTGCGGGTTTGAATCCTGCGGATATTGAAAGTATTACAGTATTGAAGGATGCTGCAGCAACGGCCATTTATGGTGCACGTGCTGCCAATGGTGTGATCGTGATTACTACGAAAAATGGTAAGGCTGGTAAACCTCAGATTACTTTCTCTACCAAGCTGTCTTACTCTCCTAAATTTGATATTGATCGTTTGAATTTGTTGAACTCTGACGAGAAGGTAAATCTGGAACTTGGATTGCTACAAAGTGATTATACTTTTCGTGAGAATAAAGGAGATGTGGCTGGTATTATTTCACGCTATGGGCTAACTGATGCTTATAAAGCAGGCGGTTGGAATGCTCTTTCTACTGCAGCTCAGAATGAGATAACAAATTTAAGAGGAATTAATACCGATTGGAATGATATTCTTTTTAGAGGTACATTCAATCAGGAATATAATGCAAGTCTTTCCGGTGGTTCAGAAAAAGCTACTTATTATACCTCTTTGGGTTATTATGATGAAAAAGGCAATGTGAAGGGGGTAGAAGCCAATCGTTTGAGTTTGGTATTGAAAACTTCTTATAAAGTGAATAAGATATTGAAGGTAGGAGCTTCTTTATTTGCTAATCGGAGAACCAATAAATCTAATCTTACCGATGCGGATGGTTTTACTAATCCGGTATATTACTCTCGTAGAGCCAATCCTTACCAATTGCCTTTTGACGAAAATGGTAATTATATTTACGATATGAATGTTCAGGGAAAAGGTGAAGCAGGTATGAAATTTAATGTATTTGAAGAGAGGGATAATACCTCTTACGAACAAACTACTAATGCTTTATCAGCTATCTTTGATGTAGAACTTCGTTTTAATGATAAATTTAAAGCTACTTCTCAGGTAGGATTGCAGTTAGATGCTGTGTCTAAAGAATCTGTTGCCGATCATGACACATATGCTATGCGTAAGGATAAAGAGTTCACTTCTATGTGGATAGGTAATGAATATAAATCATTCTTGCCTGATGGTGGAAAACATACGGAGGCTGCAAACACCAATTCCCAAGTAAACTGGAAAGCTCAGGCTGAATATCGTGATTCATATAACGATATTCATGAATTTGAAATGATGGCAGGTACTGAGATCCGAAAAACCTGGTATAGTTCTTTGAATAGTACAGGCTATGGGTATGACCGTAAAACTTTAACTACAAAGCCTGTGATATTTCCAAATGAATCCTGGGCGCGTAGTTATCCGTTACATACTAAAACTTATGTAGAAAATGCCTATGCTTCTTTCTTTTCAACAGCTTCTTACTCTTTGTTGCAACGCTATACAGTAGGAGGGAGCGTTCGTTTTGATGGCTCTGATATTTTTGGGGTTTCTAAAAAGTATCGCTTCTTACCATTGTATTCATTTAGTGGACTTTGGAGAATCAGTAATGAACCGTTCATGAAAAATTTCAAGAGAATCGATAATCTGGTGATTAGAGCGTCTTATGGGATACAAGGAAATATAGATAAAAATACTTCTTCTTATGTAATGGGAACTTATAAGAATATAAGTATGTTACCGGGAATAACTGAAGAACTAATTTCGTTAGATTCTCCACCTAATAAGCGTTTGCGTTGGGAAAAGACAAAGACTATGAATTTCGGAACAGATATTGCATTGTTTAATAACGCTTTGAATGTTACGGTAGATTATTATCGTCGTAAAGGTACCGATTTGATTGCTATGCAAATGTTACCTCTTGAAACGGGTTTTATATCTACTACTGTCAATTGGGCAAGTATGCGTAATGACGGTTTTGAAGTAGCTTTGACTACCCGTAATATCAATCGTAACGGTTTTACATGGTTTACGAATTTTAATTTGGGATATAATCAAAATAAAGTTTTACGCGAGTCTGTACCAGCTAATCAAACGACTCCTGGGCGCGAAGGTTATCCTGTCGGTGCTATATTTGCTTATAAATCAGCGGGACTGGACGATGAAGGTTATCCTTTGTTTTATAATAAAGAAGGTGAAAAAGTAACCTCATTAGAGCTGTTGAAACTGAATAGTGCAGGTGCCAGTACATTATCTGCTGAAGAACAACGTAACTTGTATTCCTATATAGGTTCCAGTGATCCACTATTCTCCGGAGGCTTTGTGAATACATTCAATATTAAACGCTTTGAAGTAGTAGTCAATTTTATTTTTAATTTGAAAATGTATTCAAGGGTTTCCCCTTCTTATTCCTTAACTCAGTTTGACCGGGGAATGAATACAAATCGGGATATATTGAATAGATGGACACCTACGAATACAAATACAAATCTCCCTGCATTGTTGTCCGACACAAAACGTAAGGCTGAATATTCGAATTATGACTTGTTCACGACATATCAGATGATGGATACTTGGGTGAAACGTTCGGATCATGTAAGGTTACAAAATATCCGGGTAGGTTATAAACTTCCTGAAACGTTTATTCATACATTGGGTATACGTTCGGCTACAGTTGCTCTCGAAGGTCGTAATCTGTTTGTTTTCGGTGCTAATTACAAGAATTTTTTAGATCCTGAAACAATGAGTAATCAGTTTGCACAACCTATACCTAAATCGTTTACTTTCAGTCTTAATATGAATTTTTAATAGATTATGAAGATACTAAAAAATATAAAACTACTGTGTGCTGTGTTTTGTATGGCGGCCTTATACAGTTGTGATAAGTATTTAGATATACAACCGGTAGGAAAGGTTATTCCCCGGACAGTTAAAGAGTTCAGGGCATTACTAACTCAGGCTTATTCATCTGTTCCGGCAGATAGAGGATTAGCAACTTTTCGTTCAGACGAAATGATTATGGATGGTACACTTGCTGCTGAGGATTTGAATTCCTACAAGGATATATGGACATGGAATGATGTCAGTCCGTCTGAAAATACGGCTGCATTTAAGTGGCGTCAGTTCTATCATACATTGTTTATTGCCAATTATGTTATTGAATCCAAAGATAGGATAGAGGAAGGAACTATGGATGAGGTAAATCAACTGGTAGGAGAATCTTATATGCTCCGTGCTTATATGCATTTCTTATTGGTAAATCTTCATGGCGAACCTTATACACATTGTGATCCTGCTACATCAAAGGCCATTCCGTTGAAACTGGACAGTGATACTGAAGCTACCTTATCCCGAAACACAGTAGGTGAAGTATATAGCTCTGTTTTGTCTGATCTTACGGAAGCTGAAAAGTATCTGAATGTAGATAAGTGGGATTTAGGATATAATTATCGTTTCAATACATTGAGTGTAAATGCTATCCGTTCCCGTGTATATTTATATATGGGCGAATGGGCAAAATCTCTTAAAGCATCACAGGCTGTATTGGATGTTAAGCATGATTTGGAAGATATGGCTACTTCTACAGTATTGCCTAATGAATATAATTCTTCGGAGAATATTTTGGCATTGGAACAAGTGATGACTTCTGCATATGTACGTGCAGCCAAAGTGAATACAACTTTATGGAGAATGTATAGTTCGAGCGATTTACGTAGATCAAAATATTTCAATCAGGTGACCGCCTCCAATATTTTAGTAGCTAAAGGAGGAAGTAATCAATACGCATGTTCTTTTAGAACTGGTGAAATATATTTGAATGCTGCTGAGGCTGCTTTGATGACAGGTGAGGCTGCAATAGATGTAGCTCGTGAAAACTTACTTACTCTTATGGAGAAAAGATATACGGCTAATGCTTATGCAACAAAAGAAGCAGCCGTAAATGCCATGGGCCGCGATGAGTTATTGCAGGAGATATATAATGAACGTACCCGTGAATTGGCTTTTGAAGGACATCGTTGGTTTGATCTTCGTAGGACAACACGTCCCCGTTTGGAAAAGACGTTTGGTGGGACAAGTTATGTACTTGAGGAAAATGATTCTCGCTATACCATTCGTATTCCAAGTGAAGCAATAGAAGCCAATCCTGGGTTGGCAAACTAAGTTGGAGGTATCTTTGTTATGGTTGTAATGTTTTTCATTTAACCATAACAAAGACTTATATATATTTTGTATGTCTAATTTATAACAAAAATTGTTTATGAGAAAAGTATTACTTTTTGCTTTATGTGTGGCTGCATCAGTTGTAGCACAGGCACAGCCGACTGTAAATAACAGTTGGACAAAGTCTCAGATGGGTATTCTTCCTGTTAAGGATGTAAATAACAGTAATCCTGTAGCTCTTTCTGCACAGGGAGATATGTACGTAACGGGTTTATTTGCTGGAGATGGTTTTTCATTTGCGGGTACAGATTTGGCTCCGATTGCCGTGAGTTCCTACTTGTTGAAGTATGGCGCCGATGGCACAGAAAAGTGGGGGGTAGCTTTAGCTGGTGCTGCTACTATTAAGGCTATAACTACTGATGCGTCTGGGAATGTTTATATTGCAGGTAACTTTGCAGATGTAGTAGAGTTTGGTAGTACAGATGGAAATGCGGTAGAGAAGGAAGGAATGAAAAAGGGCGATGCATATGTTGCTGAACAAGCTGCCGGTTTTGTTGCAAAGTATGATGTGAATGGTGTGTTGAAGGCGGTACAGAGCTTTGTACCACAAGGATTGCCAGAGTTGGTGGCAGGTGGAATGTATGAACCAGAACCAGGGGCTTTATATTTTGATATTAATAAATTAGAATATAATAATGGAAAATTATATGCTTCAGCACTTTACACTGGATTAACTCAAAATAACGGTTTTTCGTTTAAGGGAAATTATTTGGATACTTTTGGATGGGGAATATATTCAGACCTGTCTTCTGGTGCTGTATTTGCTTTGAATGAAGAAATGAATGTTAATGGTATTATCGCCTCTATGGCTGTATCGGAATCTCAAACGGAAAAGCAGATGTTTGTTAAGTCTGCCACATTTACGGTTGCAGGCAATGAACTTTATTCAGGATTTATGGCTGTAGGTAATGTTACATTGACAATAGACTCAAAAGATGAGAAATTTGAACTAACTATGTCCGAAGATGGTACTATAGAATATGGACATATTATTTCTGCTATTAATTTGGATAATAATACATCTTCTACCAAAAAATATTCAACCACTCATAGTATAGGTAATTACTGTTTTATAAAATCTATGGAAGTAAAAGGCGATGCTTTATTAATTGCTGGTTCATTTAACACAAAGTTAGCATTTGATTCAAGTAAAGAGTCTGTTTCTACTAATGATTTATACCTTGCTGTCCTAAATAAAAGTTCTTTGGAAGTCACTTCTACAGTAACCTCAAAAGTAAATGAAGGTGAACAGAATCAGAAGAATGAAGAATTCGGAGGTGTGACTATTTGTGGTGATTATGCTTATATGATTGGGTATACAGCAGATGCAAAATCTCATGTTGCCGAAACTCCTCTTGCTTTCTGGGTTAATATCTCTAATGGTACCATGACTCAATCAAACCCTGCCAACCTTACTACTGGTGTAGCTGCTTTAGGAACTAAATTGGCTACTGCCCAAACAAAAGTTGCTAATGATAAGTTGGAAAATATCTTCTCATTAAACGAAGTTACAGGTGGCGGTGGCACAGGTATCTCTTCTACTGAGCAGGGAGCTGGTGTATCTGTTTATCCTAATCCGGTAGTTGATGTATTGAACTTTACAACTCCTTGTAATGTTGCTGTCATTAACTTAATGGGAGTAACAGTAAAACAGGCTGAGAACGTGTCGAACTTAAATGTATCTGATTTGATAAACGGACAGTATATTGTTAAAGTTACTACGGAAGATGGTACAAGTACTGTTAAAGTGATTAAGAAATAAAGGAATCTTCCTTTTTTGGGGAAAAATAGAAGGTTGTCTCAGGTAAAACTGAGATGACCTTTTTTTATGATTAATAACTCCCAATTTATATAGAATTTATCTTGAATTGAAGAAGAATAACAAGATTGTACACTTTAGTATAACAGGATTGTACAGTCTTGTCATACTAAAGTGTACAATCCTGCTATGTAAAAGTGTACACTCTTTTATGTGTTGATTATCAGTGTTTTATAAGTGTATATTCCTATGCTATTTTATATGATTTATGTGTTAGGATAAAATCAATCAGGTAGTGACCTGCTATGTGTAGAGTTCTATAGTTGAAAGATCCGAAAAGCTGATCATTACTCCCATAAGATAAACCGATTGCTCCATCAACAAAGTATTTTGGTGAGAATAACTTGTATGGTGTTTAACTCATAATGAAGAATTGACTTTGAATAAAATTAATATCGTATTTAATTTTGTTCAATAATATATTTGATTTATTTAATTATCTATCTATATTTGCAAATATAATGATGAACTTCTAAAAAAAATATCATGAAACGTATCAGTTTAATCTTCGTTAGTTTATTTTCTTGTTGTTGCTTTCTTTGTCAGGCACAATTGATGCCATTGAATGGTGAGACCGTGACTCTGGATACCAAGGAAGGAGTTATTAATGGAAAATTGCTTCTTCCCAATGGTGGGAAGACATTTCCGGTCGTGTTATTAATTGCTGGCTCCGGTCCGACGGATATGGATGGGAATTCGGCTATTGGTAATATGAAAAACAATTCATTAAAGTTTCTTGCAGAAGGACTGGCTGCCAATGGAATCGCTTCACTGCGTTTTGATAAGCGGGGGATAGCTACCAGTGCGGCTGCCGGAAAAGAAGAATCTCTGTTGCGTTTTGAAGACTATGTAAACGATGTAAAAGGGTGGATTAATTATCTGGCCAAAGATAAAAGGTTTACTGGTATTACTGTGGTAGGGCATAGCGAAGGTTCTCTGATCGGGATGTTGGCTTGTGTGAATCAGCCTGAAGTGAAAGCTTTGGTTTCTCTGGCAGGGGCAGGGCGTCCGGCTTATGAAGTGATTGAAGAGCAGGTTGCTTCTCAGCCGGAAATGATAAAGAAAGAAGTTGCTTCTATCAATGAATCTTTGAAGAGTGGTAAAACAGTAGAGCAAGTATCTATGTATGTGCAGTCTCTGTTTCGTGCTTCGGTTCAGCCTTATTTAATTTCCTGGTATAAATACAACCCTCAGACGGTTATTGCCTCTCTGAAGATACCGGTATTGATAGTTCAGGGTAAAAAGGATATTCAGGTCTCTGTAAAAGATGCCGAACTGTTGAAGAAATCAAAGCCTACAGCAGAATTACTTCTGATTGACTCAATGAATCACGTATTAAAAGATTGTGAGACAATGGAACCACAGAAACAAATGTCTATATATACAAACCCTTCTTTACCAGTCAATGCGACTCTTATATCGTCACTGAATACTTTTATAAAGAAATATAATAAGAAATGAGTGAACTAAAGAAACGTCTACCGTTGAAATGTCCTTCTTGTGAAGCCCCACTGAAAGTAGGACGTATGTTTTGTGAGCAATGTGCCACAGAAGTCTGTGGTAGTTTTGAATTACCTTTACTGGCTCGTTTGCCAGAGAAAGAGCAACAGTTTATTATTGATTTTGTGAAATCCAGTGGAAGCCTGAAAGATATGGCCAAAAGTATGGGAGTGAGTTATCCAACCGTACGTAATATATTGGATGATTTGATTGAAAAACTAACTAAAATGAATATATAAAATGAAGAAAAGAATAGAAATACTTATTAATCCGTTTATTCGGATTGCAGGAATGCAGGCATTAGTCTGGGGGATACTGGGATTGGTAATTTCTACATTATTGAGTTGGGCATCCGGCTACCATTATCACGGCTTGCTTCATTTTGGTCCCGCTCCCAATCCCGCCTGGTGGTGCTACTTGGCAGAACATCTTCTTGTGTGGTTAGTTCCGGCTACCTTATTCTATTTGGGTGGTCTTATTTTCTCACACTCTAAAATTCGGATTATAGATGTGTTTGGTACTGTATTGTTTGCTCAGCTCCCGATGCTTGTGATGAATTTGATAAATTTCCTACCACCCATGCAAGTATTGTCACAAATAGATCCTACGATGTCACCGGCGGAAATGCTCTCCATGCCTTATTTTCACTTGGCAATAGTTTTGTCGCTGATTGGTTTCCCGTTTCTGGTCTTTTCTATTATCTGGATGGTACAGGCATTGAAAGTGTCTTGCAACCTAAAGAAGTCTCATTTGTGGATAGTAGCTGCTATTGGAATTTTAGGTGGTGATGTACTTTGTCGGATTCTCATCAGATTACTTTATTAATGCAGCAACAAACATGTGCTATTGAATTTTTTAACAGCATTGGATGTTGTAAAATTATAAAAAAATGAAAAATGATTGACCGTATACTATCTGTTAGGATTAAAAGTACTTTCTTTTGTCCTGATTTGACAAAATAGTTATTGATGGTATAAAAATGTTCCCATTTAATGGAGGAACAAAACAATTATTTACGTATGAAAAACAGCAAAATTTATTTAGTAGGAGTCTGTCTCCTGTGTACTACCGGTGCTTTTGCACAAAATGTCAGTTTACAGCCACCTCCTCAACAAATGATTGTACTTGACAAAAGTGTAGACTTACCCTCCACCTATCAGGTAAATGGTGAAAGTGAAGCAAACCCATATGCAATAAAAGTATTGAAAAAACTATTTGCAGATAGACAACCGGGCAAGAATGGGATTCGGATAAACATTGGTGAGAAAGGAGATAAAAGCGTACATAAGTATACTCATCTGATTCCTAAATACGATGAGGGTTATTATCTCTCCATTAACGAAGAAGAAATCGTATTGGCAGGAAATGATGAGCGAGGCACTTACTATGCTTTGCAAACTTTAGCACAACTGCTGAAAGACGGGAAATTGCCTGAAGTGGAAATTAAAGATTATCCTTCTATTCGTTATCGTGGGGTGGTAGAAGGGTTTTATGGAACTCCGTGGAGTCATCAGGCACGTATCAAGCAGCTGAAGTTTTATGGTGAAAACAAAATGAATACCTATATATATGGTCCTAAAGACGATCCATATCACAGTGCTCCCAACTGGCGTTTGCCTTATCCCGAAAAGGAGGCTGCCCAATTACAGGAATTGGTAACAGTAGCCAATGATAACGAAGTAGACTTTGTGTGGGCAATTCATCCGGGACAGGATATCAAATGGAATCAGGAAGATCGTGACTTTCTGATTGCCAAGTTCGAGAAAATGTATCAGCTCGGCATACGTTCATTTGCTGTATTTTTTGATGATATTTCCGGTGAAGGGACCAATCCACAGAAACAGGCGGAGTTATTGAACTATATTGATGAGAACTTTGTACAAACAAAACCTGATGTTACTCCGCTGATCATGTGTCCTACCGAATATAATAAAAGTTGGGCAAATCCGGATGGTAACTATCTGACTACTTTGGGGGATAACCTGAATCCTTCTATTCAGATCATGTGGACAGGCGATCGTGTTGTTTCTGATATTACCCGTGACGGTATTGACTGGATTAACGAACGAATCAAGCGCCCGGCCTACATCTGGTGGAATTTTCCTGTATCCGATTATGTACGCGATCATTTACTTCTTGGCCCTGTTTATGGCAATGATACTACAATTGCCAAGCAGATGTCGGGTTTCGTCACCAATCCGATGGAGTACGCCGAAGCATCTAAAATTGCGATTTATGGTGTGGCAAGTTATGCATGGAATCCTACTAAGTATGATACCTGGAGAACGTGGAAAGAGGCTATCCGTACCATTCTGCCGAATGCTGCGGAAGAGCTTGAGTGTTTCGCTATCCATAATTCAGATTTGGGTATCAACGGGCATAAATACCGTCGAGAAGAGTCACAGGATATTCAGCCTGCTGCTGAACGTTTCCTTGAAAGTTATATAAAAAACGGAGAGTATGATAAAACAGATTTTGAAACGTTACTGAACACTTTTGAGCGAATGATAGAATCCAGTGATATTCTGCTGGTTGATACGGAAAATAAGCCATTGATTCAGGAGATAACACCGTGGTTGTATCAGTTCAGGTTGCTGGCTGAAACCGGACAGGAAGTATTTAAAATGGTGGAAAGCCAGAAGACCCATTCTTGTTTTTTACACAAATATAAGCATGTAAAGGCTTTACAGCAACAAATGTTTGATATTGACCAGACATATAACCAGAATCCCTATCAACCGGGAGTAAAGACTGCTACAAAAGTTATAAAACCGTTGATCGATCAGACTTTTGCGGTGACTGTTGACCGTTATAATCAAAAGAACGGAACTACCCTGGATGCTACTTCAGACTATATGCCCCACAAACTTATTAGTAACGTAGAGCAGATAAAGAACCTGCCGTTACAGGTAAAGATAAACCGTGTGCTTATTTCACCTGCAAATGAAGTAGTGAAATGGGGTGCAGGAAATATAGTTGAAATAGAACTGGATCATATTTATCCGGCAGAAAGTATCCAAATCGATTTTGGAAAGAAAGAACCTTGTGAGTGGGGACGTTTTGATATATCTTCTGATGGTAAAGAATGGAAAACGATTGATCTGGTACAAAAAGGTAGCAGATATACGGCCGAACTACGGAGGGCTCCGGTGAAATTCGTTCGATTTACGAATATGAGTAATGACGAGCAACAGGTATATCTCCGGCAATTTGTCTTAACGTTGGAAAAGAGTAAGTGATAAGGCGAAACTCTTCTATTTCAATATCATCTTAAACTATAAGTAGAGTGACTTTATGTGTGTATGGTCACTCTACTTTTTTGTTAAAACGCCTCTTCTTTTTCCGAATATATTTATGGCAGATATCTTGAAGAAGAAGTTTTTTCTAAGGTATATATTCAATCTTAGCTACGATAACACGTATATCTTCTTCCTTATTGGCTTTAACCAAAGCCTGATGGCAATTTTTAGGGAAGAACATAAAAAACTTATCAGGAGTAGAATCTATGTATTTAACTTTAGATGATTTATAAAAAGTGACATCCGGTTTGTATTCTGTAATAGGGGTGGCATCCTTTAAGGTTACAAGGCCGAATCGTTCGGTTCCTTTTACTACATATTGCAGATCGATGCAGTGGCGATGTGATTCTATTTTGCGTCTGCTGGCATCCTGTGTCTTGGCTTCCTGTACATTAATATAACATCTTTTGCCGTCAATTTCATATTTTCCTACTGGGATAGTTGTCAGGTCATGTTCGGCCAGCCAACGAAAGGTTTTATCCCACAGCTCTTTGTTTTTACGATACTGGGTGGCAAATTCCACGTAATCCGTTGTTTTATGCGGCGTGGCTTTGAATCCGTTTGTCCATTCACCTTGTTCTGTCCATTTACGGGCTTGTTTCGGTGTGACGGATTCTATAGTTTGTGCCTGACAGATAATAGTGTACGAAAAGAGGAAAACGGTGGCTATAGTCAGAGTTCCGAGGATCGATTTTTTGTTCATGATAGTTCTTATTAAATGTATTGATTGTTTGGGCAAAAGTAGAAAAAAGAAATAGCTCTTTGGACTAAAATAGTAGAAAAGAATTTATGTTTTTCAAGTATGGGCATAAAAAAAGGAGCAACGCCTTGCTCCAACCTTTGTTAACCTTAAATCTAATACTATGAAAAACACATTGCAAAGGTACCACCTTTTTGCACATTTGCAAATTAACCAAGAAAAATCCCCTGTTATATAACATGTTTTAATAATTAAATCGTCTATTTTTCTTCTCTTTCACATAATTTTCTTCATTTTCCATCGCCCGGCGTACCTCCCCGTGCGGGAAGCACCTCCCAGTATTTATCACAAATATCCAGATAGCTTTGTTTGGGCTCTTCTCCCATAGAGAGGGCATATATTTTTGTTTGGTTCTCTTTTATATGTCGGATGTGGGCTGATAATTCTTTATCTATTGGCATCATCTCAAAGTCGGATATCATCACCATATCTGCCTCCTGATATCCTTGTGTTTCAATCATCCGGATCGTATGAGCTATGGCAGGAGCAAGATCTGTACCTCCGTGAAAAGATTGGCACAGGAAATCTACCAGACGATCGAAACTGCTTCCTAAGTCAGTTATTTCGATACATTCCACATCGTCAGAGAAGATTATGATATAACATTTGCGATGTTGTTTTTCCGTTAGTTCGGCTATAGCGAGCAAAGCCGATTTGGCCAGTTTCTCTCTTTTTCCTGCCATTGATCCGGAGGTGTCAATACAGACAATAAAGGGACCTTCGGCTTCCTCGGAAACCTGGTTACCCGGCATCTTTTTATCATCCATGGTTCGTAGCTCACGTGAGGCATAATCAATCATTTGAAGCTTTTTCTCGGCATATCGTTCAAAGAAAACAGGTTGCAGGGCTTTTTCCGCCAGATAACAATATTCAATTGGTAACAGGCTGTTCAGATCATTACCTTCACAAATACCGGTAATGTCACTCCGGGTAGAGTGAGTGATGATCTGTTCCTTATGGATTCCGGCTGTCATCTTAAAACGTTTCTGTATACCTTGATGCCGTTTGCCTAATTTCTCAATTAACTCTTGTATGGCAGGAGTTTTTTTGATTGTCTCATCATACTCCAGTATCTGTTCCGCTATTTGTTTATGGTTTCGGAGCAACCATACCAACCGGGAACCTCCCCGGACAGGCAGATTCTTAGAGAGCGATAATTGCAGGCGGTAAAACTCTTCGCACAGGTGGTTGATATGCTCCATCTGGTAATTGAACTCATTGTTGGATAACAGTTGGTGCCATTTGTCGAAGAAAAGTATTCGCAATGCTTTCCACTCTTTAGAACGGGGTTTGAGGGTATGAAATCGTTCCAGATAGTATTTCACATTGAGATCTACCAGGTTATACTTCATGGAAAGTGGATAAGCGCTATTCTCCAGAAAACGTAGAAACTTTGTATCCGAAGCTTCATCCGTTTCATGAAAATACTCCCATTGACTGGCATACCTTGAATAAAATTCTTGCAGAGAGGGCAGGGTATGACGAAAGTATTGCCGGATGTCGGTATCCAGTTCTTCGGGCTTGATGATGAGGTTGTGCAACTGCTCATCATATACCTCGTAGGCAATATCCTGCAAACGGTCATAATACCTGTCTTGCAGTTCTTTCAGCCTAATAGTCCCTGTTCTCTTGTTCATGGGCATGGGCAATGATTCGCAACTCGTTCCGGTAATTTTCAATGATATGGGCTGTACCATTCAGGATTCGTTTCAGCTCCCCTTTTTGTTTGGTGCTCAGAAAGAGGTGCTCCTTGGCATATTCGTTTTCCCGTTCAGATAGTTTTTTAAATTCTGTTTCCATGTTATGCAGTAAATCTATTACCTCTTGTAACCGGAACTCAAAGGGGGTACTCGTATCTTCATTCTGTTCGGGTAATGGAGCACAATCGTCATAGCAGAGTAGCGGATATTCCTGGTTATTGACAAACACGGAACGGTTTCCTTTTCGCAGGGAATAAATATCTTTCTGAGCGATACTGCGGTTTTTTACAAAATCATATACCTTCAGTACTTTGTTTACCGGACGGAATTTATCCTGCTGGATATAAAACAGGCGGTTGCTGTCTTTCTTCAGATTCTGATAATCGGACGCAAACATAAGCAGGTTTCCGGCAATGCGATATCCTTCGATGCGATGATAGAAAGTATCTACCACCTGAATAGCAGGGTCGCTGATTTCCCGCAGACTGTGTTCTGCTTTCATATCTTCTTTGAGTGCATCCAGTTTTTGTTCCAGCTGTTTTTCGCCTAACAGATAGGTGTTGATACTATCAGTGATGGCCCGCTGTACAATATCTTCGGCAATGGGAAATTGGCTTACCTCGTCCCAGATACAATAGGGGATCAGCAGGCAATCGGCAAAGCAGACCGTTAATGATTCGTTCAGATAGGCCGAAGTGCGTAGCAACCCAACCATTTTCTTCCAGCGGCGGTCTGATATATAAATAGGAGGAAGATTCGCCTCCCGTTGTGTATTATACTGTTCTACGGTTCGTTTGATGGTATGTATCAGTTCAAAGAAGGTATAATGTAATGTTACTTTTTCCGCTTCCTCCTGCAGGGTCGAGTATTCTTTAGGGCTGATTGTCAGTTTCTCCGGAATGCAAGGCTCTGTGTCCCGTGTAGAAGCAATCATGCGATCAAAAGCAAACTCCTGTTCAATACATCCCACGAACTGCCGGATCAGAAAGCGGTCATAGAGAGCTTCCAGTCCTTCTCCTTTGGCAGGTAATTCGTTAGAAGCCGCAATCAATACTTTCAGGGGGACTTTTACTGTGAACTGCCCATTACGGTATATCTTTTCATTGATAACGGTCAGCAAGGAGTTCTGAATTGCCGGACCGGCTTTCCATATTTCATCCAGAAAGACTACCGAGGCCGTAGGCAGATATCCCTCCGTGATTCGTTCATAAGTGTCTTCATCTTTCAGCTTAGAGATGGAAACCGGACCGAATATCTCATCCGGTGTGCTAAACCTGGACATCAGATACTCAAATGCACTGTTTTCTTTGAATGCATATTTAAGTCTTCGGGCTACCAAGCTCTTGGCAACTCCCGGAGGACCTAACAGAAAGATACTTTCTCCGGCAATGGCTGCCAGAAGGGAAAGGGCTATGGTGTGTTCTTTCTCAAACACGCCTTCGTTGAGGGCATTGAGAAGCTTAGTGATACGTGGTTTTATGGAGTTCATGCTTTTTCAATTAAAATGCAAAAATACGAATAAACTTAAATTATCTCATCCAAAAGGTGTATATTCGCAATATCAAATTCATATAAGAAGAGTAGGTTATGAAATCAACTGTAAGAATCACTGTGCCTTATGCTGTGGCAAACTATGTAGAAATGCGCGAACGTGGATTTTACTATGTGGACAAGACAATGTTTATTCCCGATCTGGAACTATATAAAGCTCCTGTCTTTTTGCGTCCGCGCCGTTTCGGAAAGAGCTTGTTAGTGTCCATGTTGGCCGCTTACTATGATTTGAATATGGCAGATCGTTTTACAGAACTGTTTGGAGATACATACGTTGGAAGTAATCCTACAAAAGAGCATAATAAATATCTCGTGCTTCGCTTCGACTTCTCTAAAATGGTAGTAACCGATACACTGGAAGGGTTACAAAAGAACTTTAATGATTTGAATTGCGGAGTCATCTATGATATGGTGAAAGCCGATGCCAGATATGCACGTTTATTCCCGGATTTTGAATTTAGTGATAAAACCGATGTCACAAAGATGTTGGAGGATATGTTGCGTTATGTATCGTCCCATAATCTTCCTCCGGTATATCTTCTTATTGATGAATATGACAATTTTACCAACCAGCTGTTGACTGCTTACAAAGATCCGCTCTATGAGCAAGTGACTACTGCCGACAGTTTCTTACGTACTTTCTTTAAAATAATAAAGGCAGGTATCGGCGAGGGAAGCATACGTACCTGTTTCTGTACAGGAGTACTTCCCGTCACAATGGACGATTTGACCAGTGGATACAACATTGCGGAGATCTTGACACTTGAACCTGACTTTCTAAATATGCTTGGCTTTACTCATGCAGAGGCAGAAGTGTACCTACGCTATGTACTCCGGAAATATTCCGGTAACGAAGAACAATTCGATGAAATATGGAAACTGATCGTGAGCAACTATGACGGTTACCGGTTTCAGCCTAATGCGGAGCCTTTGTTTAATTCTACCATACTGACTTACTTTCTTAAAAAGTTTGCTGTTAATGGTATTGTTCCCGATGAAATGATTGATGAGAATTTGCGTACAGACATCCATTGGATTCGTCGACTTGCGTTGAGTCAGGAGAATGCCAAACAGTTGCTCAATACATTGGTGATGGAAGATGAAATAGCTTATGCACAGCCTGATTTGCGAAGCAAGTTCAATAAGCAGAAGTTTTTCGACAAGAATTTCTATCCTGTCTCCTTGTTTTATTTGGGCATGACGACATTGAAGAATTCCTTCCGAATGACGTTGCCCAACCTGACCATGCGTAGCATTTATATGGATTATTATAACCAGTTGAATGACATTGATAACTTTGCAAACCGCTACGTTCCTGCCTTTGAGCAATTTACTCACGACCGGCGTATGGAAGGTATTTTCCATAACTACTACGATCAATACCTTGGGCAGTTTCCCGCACAGGTATTCGATAAGATGAATGAGAATTTCATTCGTTGTTCGTTCTTTGAACTGTGTTCGCGTTATCTGAGCCAATGCTACACCTTTGCATTAGAACAGAACCATCCTGCCGGACGTTCGGATTTTGAGATGACAGGAATTCCCGGAACGGAATATTATAAGGATCACCGGATTGTAGAGTTCAAGTATTTCAAAGCAAGCGAAGCAAAGAAAGTACTGGCACTCAATGCTCCACGTCGCGAAGATGTGGAACAGGTGAAGCAATATGCGGAAACAATTCGCGTACAATTCCCATACTATAATATACAAATGTATGTGGTGTATGTGGCTGCTAATAAAGGATACAAATTCTTTGAAGTATAAACATACTAAACAAGCATTGTAAAAATACGTACTTTATAGGTATAAAAGTACGTATTTAAGTCACTATTAATTACCTATTTAACGCATACTTAAAATAGTACTTTTGCATGCAATAAATATCTATATTGAAATGCTTGATTTCTAATAAGATACCTGTCTGATATTTCGCTTTTCTGCTCTTATTACTCTATTACTTCATTCATCGAAAATGTTTTAGTACCTATTTTAGTAACTATAAAAAAATATTGTAGTAATAATCCCTTGTTTTTATTTTATCCATCTGATTGAACGTAATACGTATATAATTTTTGCATGATACACGCTAATATAGCATGTATAATCATGTTTTTTCACTATTTATGTGTATTTTACTTTCATCGCATCTTTAATATCTGTATACTATAAAGATGAGGATAAAACAATGTTGTCTGTCTTTTATTAGTATATTTGTCTTCCTGTTTTCATTTAGGTTTTAACTGAAACTATTTGAAAGCACAACTGTTTATAGAAATATGATATAAACAGAAAGGAGAGAAACACTATGATAATAAGAGGAAATGAGATCGATATACGAACCGTTGATGTAATTCGTTACATCATGCCTTTACGTGAGGGAGGTTCGTTGCCAGCTCTTGCCGAAGCTGATGATGGATTTAAGTATGTGGTAAAGTTTCGTGGGGCGGGGCATGGGACAAAAGCGCTTATTTCTGAGCTGATAGGAGGAGAGGTAGCCCGTGTGTTGGGTTTGCGTCTTCCGGAAATTGTTTTTCTAAATCTGGATGAAGCTTTCGGGCGTTCGGAAGGAGATGAAGAGATACAAGACCTGTTGCAAGGAAGTCGTGGGTTGAACCTGGGGTTGCATTTCCTGTCGGGAGCATTACCGTTTGATCCTGTGGTAACAAAAGTGGATGCTAAATTAGCCTCACAGATAGTATGGCTGGATGCCTTTTTAACTAATGTGGATCGTACAGCCAAGAATACCAATATGTTAATGTGGCATAAAGAACTGTGGCTGATAGACCATGGCGCTTCTCTGTTTTTCCATCATTCGTGGGTGAACTGGAAGAAACATGCACTGAGTCCTTTTACACAGATAAAGGAACATGCATTGCTGGCCGAAGCGAGTGACCTGGAGGAAGTGGATCGGGAATACAAAGAGATATTGACTGATGAAATATTGCGGGAAATAGTAGATCTGATACCCGATGACTGGTTGCATTGGCGGGATAAAGAAGAAACACAGCAGGATATACGAGATATTTATTTTCAATTTCTAACAGAAAGGATACGTCATTCCGAACTATTTGTAAAAGAAGCACAGGATGCCAGAAAAGCACTTATATGAATATGCAGTAATCCGCATTGTACCGAAGGTGGAACGTGAGGAGTTTATGAATGTTGGAGTTATCCTGTTCTCAAAACAGGCTGACTTTATAAAAATGCGTTATGAGATAAATGAAAACAGGCTTAGAGCCTTTTCTCCGGAACTGGATCTAGAGTCGTTTCGCGAGCATATGGAGGCTTTTAGTAAGGTCTGTTCGGGGCATGAGACTGGAGGAACAATTGCTCTGTTGGATATTCCGGAACGTTTCCGGTGGCTGACGGCTCTGAGAAGTTCCTGCATCCAGACTTCAAGGCCACACGTAGGTTTTTCTGCCAATCTGGATCAGACACTGAATGATTTATTTCAAGAATTGGTGGAATAAGCAGTAAAAACCGAAAGTCATAGTATGTATTTTAATTGCACCGTAGTGGAATGGAAATTAGACTCGTGTGGTTTTTCGGTCGAATAACCGCTCGATTTAATTACATCGCAGTGGCATGGTAGTAATAAAGATGGTAAAAGAAGCGAAAGGGCAATCAACCTTTCGCTTCTTGATACATAAACCGTTTGATACTTTTCTTAGCTGTCTTTTCAAACTCTTCAAAGTGTATTTTTACTTTGCTTATCTGGCTGAATGCAGGTAACTGAAGGTTCAGTTCCAGCCGGTTTACCTCCATTGCTTTCTCAATATCCGGTTGTTGCAAACCATGGGCAAATGCATCGTCAAAGTCAGGATATATGAGAGCAACAAGTTTGTCATTCTGCAATACGATCAATGACTCTGCTACATACGGCATATTGTTCAGTTTGCTTTCAATCTCTTCGGGATAGATGTTCTGTCCGCTTGAGTTAAGCAGAAGATTCTTACTGCGTCCGCGTATTGTCACATACCCTTGTTCGTCTATTGTGGCAAGATCGCCTGTATGCAGCCACCCGTCTTTATCTATAATCTGTGCAGTAGCTTCCGCATTTTTATAATATCCCAGCATGAGGTTGTCTCCTCTGCAGATGATTTCTCCGGCATGTGTGTTGGGATCAGGAGAATCTATTTTTACTTCCATGCGACTGGCAGCTTTTCCACATGAGGCTTTTTTGAGATCTTGCCAGTAGTCTGAACAGATAATAGGACCACATTCAGTCATTCCGTAGGCAATTGTATAAGGGAAACCTATCTTTTTTAAGAAAGCTTCAATCTCTGCATTGAAAGGAGCACCGCCGATAATAATATCATTAAAGTTACCACCAAAAATTTCCATAGCTGTCTGTCGGGCGGCTGCTTTCAGTTTATCGTTGAGGATGGGAACCCGCAACAATAGTTTGCCTATCCTGTTGTCCAGCCGGAGTAATACCTCTTTTTTGATGATCTTTTCTACAATCAGGGGTACGCATGAAATCAGTTTCGGTTTGATTTCGGCAAAAGACTGTGCTATGATTTTAGGAGAGGGCATCCGGGTGAGGAAATACAGATGTGCGCCTGCTGAGAAACTGTACAGGAAATCATAGGTCATACCGAATACATGGCCTAACGGAAGCATAGATACAACCGTATCTCCGGCTTGCAGAGGACGCATCTCATAACAGTAAGTAATGTTGGACCATATGCTACGGGCAGGCAGCATCACTCCTTTAGAGTAGCCGGTAGTTCCTGAGGTATAGTTAATGATTACCAACTCTTCGGGATCGCTTTTGCGATATGAAATGTGTTCTTTCCGGAAACATTTGGGATAACGTTTTCCATAGATCTCATTCCGGTGCTCAAAGGCATAAGTCAGTTGATCACAACGGGACACAAGTGCAGAGAAGTCTTTCAAAGAAGCGATCCCCTTTAATAGAGGCATGGCATCCTCATTCAGGTTTTCCCATACCTGGTCGCCAACGAACAGAAGTTTAGCTTCGGAGTGATTAACGATGTTGTGTATATTATCGGCTTTGAATTCATGAAGAATGGGAACGATAACGGCTCCATAAGTTACTGTTGCCAGAAAAGCAACTGCCCAATGTGCACTATTGCGTCCACAAACAGCTATTTTATCACCGGACTGAATGCCGGCACTCTCAAGTACAATATGAAATTTTGCTATTTTGCGGGCAACATCCTTGTATTGAAGGGTGATTCCTTTATAGTCTGTCAGGGCGTTACGATCCCAGTTGTTTATGATACTTTGCTCTATATAGTCTATGAACCCTTGTTGTTGTTCCATATTTGCTTTTTGCACATTTGTTTTAAAACTGCGCAAAATTAATATTTCATTAACAAAGACGGGGTTCTCCCGGAAAGTTTTACGGTAAATTAACGGGAGGTGGAACTGATCAGAAATGAGTAAAACCCACCACAGAGTAACACAGAGTTCCACAGAGTAGTATTTATCTGATGAAACGCGGATTAACACAGATGAACGCAAATTAAAAGACTGTAGTTCTCTTAGATGAAAGTCTGCATTCATCTGCGTTTCAATAAAGATTTAAACTCTGTGGAACTCTGTGTTACTCTGTGGTGAAATATACTCAAAACCGTACGAATTTAAGTAAGAACTGAATGTAATTATAATCAAAAGGTATATCTTTGTAACCGGATACTAAACTTGTCTGATAAAAAGATTACTATGAAAACTGTTCTTACATCTCTGCTTGTACTCCTATTAGGAGTTTTACCTCCCGTTGATATATGTGCTGCCAATCGTGTGTATGATGTCTCTGATTTTGGTTTGAAAGCCAATGGAAAGAAAGATGCATCACCTGTATTGCAAAAGATTTTAGAGAAGATCAAAAGAGATTACCAGGAAGGAGATAATGTCACATTACGTTTTCCGACGGGCAGGTATCATTTCTTTGAAAAGAATGCAGCATCTCGCCAATATTATATTTCTAACCATGACCAGACAAATCCGAAGAAGGTAGGTATTGCTATTGAGAATATGAAAAATCTGACTTTGGATGGACAAGGATCTGATTTTATTTTCCATGGTCGCATGATTCCTGTCTCTCTTTTGTATTCGGAAAACTGCATACTGAAAGATTTTAATATTGACTTTGAGAATCCGCATATAGCACAGGTACAAATAGTAGAGAATTCTGTAGAGAATGGTATTACTTTTGAAATAGCTCCCTGGGTGAACTATCACATCAGTAAAGATTCAGTTTTTGAGACATTGGGTGAAGGTTGGAAACTTCGTCCTTCTTCCGGCATTGCCTTTGATCCTAAAAGCCGTCATATAGTCTATAACACCAGTGATTTATATTATCCGAATAAGGGAGTAACCCAAGTGGCTTCACGTCGTCTCAATATAAAGAGCTGGAAGGACAACCGGCTTGTTCCAGGTACAGTAATTGCTCTGCGTACTTACTTCCGGCCTACTCCCGGAATATTTCTTTCACATGATGTAGATACACAATTATTAAACGTGAAAGTACATTATGCCGAAGGGATGGGATTACTGGCACAATTGTGTGAGAATATAACCTTAGATGGATTTAACGTATGTCTTCGTGGAGAGAATGATCCCCGTTATTTCACTACTCAGGCCGACGCCACTCACTTTTCGGGTTGTAAAGGAAAGATTATATCCCGGAGCGGCTTTTATGAAGGTATGATGGACGATGCTATCAATGTACATGGTACTTACCTGAAAGTTATCAAGCGGATAGACGACCGTACTTTGGTAGGACGGTATATGCACGACCAGGCCTGGGGATTTGAGTGGGGACGACCGGAGGATGAAGTGCAGTTTGTACGTTCGTCAACGATGGAGCTTGTGGGTAGTCAGAATAGCATTACGGCGATCGCTCCCTATGATAAAGAGGAGGTTCAGGGCGCGCGTGAATTTGTTATTTCTTTCCGTGATCCTGTTGATGCGGTTGTCAATGCTGAAAGTGGTTTTGGTATTGAGAACCTGACCTGGACTCCGGAAGTGCTATTTGCTGATAATGTGATTCGTAATAACCGTGCTCGCGGTGCATTGTTTAGCACTCCTAAGAAAACGATTGCAGAGAATAACCTGTTTGACCATACATCCGGTACAGCCATTCTGCTGTGTGGTGACTGTAATGGTTGGTATGAAACAGGAGCTTGCCGGAATGTAATTATCCGGAAAAATCGTTTTGTGAATGCACTTACAAATATGTTTCAGTTCACAAATGCTGTAATTTCTATCTATCCTGAAATACCTGACCTGAAATCGCAACAAAAGTATTTTCATGGTGGAGTTGAAGAAGGCATCGTGATTGAAGACAATGAATTCGATACCTTTGATGCACCGATTCTTTATGCCAAGTCGGTAGACGGACTTGTATTCCGTAATAATAGTATCCGGATGAATACGGAGTATAAGCCGTTTCACTGGAATAAAAGCCGCTTTCTGCTGGAACGGGTAACCAATGCGAAAATAGAGTAATTACTCGATTGCATATAGAAGTCACATAGGCTATAAACGGAGGTGTGCCAAAGGTAAAATCAGCCATTATTAAAACGCAGATGATCGCTAATTAACGCAAATATTAAATTGTATTTGCGTTAATTAGCGATCACCTGCATTTCTAAAGTCACATGTTGATAGCTTTATCCGGCTTTTGAAAGGGAGATTTTTATTCTTTGCTCTTCTCTGAAATGAGTAGTAGCTTATCATCTACATGTAGTTTCAGACTTCCATTCGGAATAAGGAATTCGTCTCCACGTTTTACGATCATAACGAGTGTGCCTTTTGGAAGATTCATATCTTTCAGTGTATCGGCTTTCTCTATCATTTCCTGCGTTACAGTCATGTCGCGAAGATCGGAGTCTATCTCTTCGGGCAATTCTACTCCAAAGTCATTTCCGGTTTTCTCGAGTGGGGTGGAGAGATGAAGCAAACGTGCTACATAAGAAACTGTAGTTCCCTGTACTACCAGCGAAATGATGGTAATAAAGAATACGATATTGAATATAACATTTGATCCTTCCACATTGGCCACTACCGGATAGGTGGCAAAGATAATCGGAACAGCTCCGCGTAATCCTACCCATGATACGAATAACCGCGACTTGAATGTTATTTTCCGGAATGGGAGCAGACAAAGAAATACACTTAACGGACGACCGATAACAATCATGAATATCCCGATAAGCAATGCTACACAAGCTACTTCGAGCATCTCGTGCGGATTGACAAGCAAGCCGAGCATGAGGAACATGATAATCTGGAAAAGCCAGGTGAGTCCGTCCATGAAGGTAGCAATCTCTTTTCGAAACATGATCTTATTATTACCCACCATTATACCGGCAATGTATACTGCCAGATAACCGTTTCCATGTAGTCTGTCGGTGATAGCAAACGTAAAGAATACAAATGACAGAAGGAGGATAGGGTAGAGTGATTGGTTATCAATGTTGATTTTGTTGAGGATCAATATAGCCAATTTACCCAGTACATAACCGGCAGCTGCACCTACCAGAAACTGAATAAAGAAAGAGCCTAATATGGCACCGGCTCCCATACCGGAAGACTGAACGAACTGTATGAGAACAATCGTGAGCATATAAGCCATAGGGTCATTACTACCGCTCTCCAACTCAAGCATCGGGCGAAGGTTGTGTTTCAGATTCATTTTCTGTGAACGGAGAATGGCAAAGACGGAGGCAGAATCTGTTGACGACATAGTAGATGCAAGTAGCAGTGAGGTTGTGATTGGAAGGTAGATATTACTCCAGCTCATACCGGAGAGCCACCAGATAAATAGCCCTGTGAACAGGGCCGTAAGTAACACTCCAACGGTGGAGAGCACGATACCCGGAGTCAATATCGGACGTATTTCTGTGAACTTAGTATCCATACCACCGGAAAAGAGGATAATACTAAGTGCCACCATACCTATGAATTGTGCGGTTTTTGCACTATGGAATTGAAAGCCCAAGCCGTCGCTTCCAAAAAGCATACCAACAACAAGGAATAATAACAGGGCAGGCACTCCGAAGCGATATCCGGTTTTACCGACAATGATACTGACGAAAAGTAAGATAGAACCTACAAGTAGAATATTTTCTGCAGTGAATAACATGGGCTATATATTATAAGGGTTATAAATAAGTCTTTTTTTGCTTCACCGTGCGAAGTTACGTAATTTAGATAACAAATAAAACCCCCTTTTGGATGTATTTTGTATCCCGGAAGGAGGTTAAATAGTTTAAAAATGTTATATTTCTACCTGTTTTATTATTAAAACACAGATAATCGCAAAGTCTGGCTTCTGTTGAAAACTACTGTGTTTTAGAAGTCATCTATTGAGAGGGAGGAAGAGAAGGGAGAGGGGAGGGGAGCAAACCGGGGTGCCGGAAACTTCCGCCACTACATCGCTTGCCGAACCTCCCCGTGCGGGAAGCACCGGTTAGAATAGTCTTCTTTTAGCTCAGAAACTTCATAATATCTTCGTCTGCCGTACTTATTGTAGCAATTCCGAAGTTATCAATCAGTACCTTCTTGATGTTAGGTGAAAGAAAGGCCGGAAGAGTAGGGCCGAGGTGTATATTCTTTACTCCTAAAGACAACAGGGCAAGGAGTACGATCACGGCCTTTTGTTCATACCAGGCAATATTGTATATGATTGGTAACTCATTGATATCTTTCAGCCCGAATACTTCTTTCAACTTCATGGCGATTACTGCCAATGAGTAACTGTCATTACACTGTCCTGCATCCAGAACGCGGGGAATTCCATTAATATCTCCCAATGGTAATTTATTGTAACGGTATTTGGCGCATCCGGCGGTAAGGATTACTGTATCGTGAGGTAGTTTCTCAGCAAATTCAGTATAATACTCACGGCTCTTCATACGTCCGTCACAACCTGCCATAACAAAGAATTTGCGGATGGCTCCACTTTTGACGGCTTCTACCACTTTGTCTGCCAGTGCAATAACCTGTGCGTGTGCAAATCCGCCAACGATCTTACCGCTCTCTATGGCTACGGGTGGCTGGCAGCGTTTAGCATGTTCAATGATAACAGAGAAATCCTTTTGTCCTCCGTCTTTGGCTTCGGGAATATAAGTTGCACCCTCCAGTCCGCAGGCACCGGTAATGTAGATACGATCTTTGTAGTTTGCATCCGGGCGGGGAGGTACAATACAGTTGCTGGTAAACAGTATCGGACCGTTGAAGCTTTCAAACTCTTCTTTCTGCTTCCACCAGGCGTTCCCGTAGTTTCCGGCAAGGTGTTTATACTTTTTAAGTTGTGGATAATAGTGTGCCGGTAACATTTCACTGTGAGTATAGATATCAATGCCCGTACCTTCTGTCTGTTGTAACAACTCTTCCAGGTCTTTCAGGTCGTGTCCGCTGACGAGGATACCCGGGTTATTTCGTACACCGATATTAACTTCCGACAGTTCCGGGTTACCATAGGTTTCTGTATTGGCAGCATCCAGTTGCGCCATAGCTGATACACCTTGTCTTCCGGTTTCAAGAACCAGGCTGGTGAGTTCGTCTACGGTGATGTCGTCACGAGTTAGTTCGGCAAGTGCATGTTGCATGAAAGCGAATATTTCCGGGGATTCATACCCTAAATTGTGGGCATGTTCTACGTAAGCTGCCATGCCTTTTAGCCCGTAATGTACCAGTTCTTTTAAAGAACGAATGTCTTCGTCTGGTGTGCGGAGCACTCCTACGCTTTGGGCTTTTTCTTCAAATTCGTCTTCGTTGCCATTCCAGGTGCATTCATCGGGGGCATGTTCAATCGTTACTTCCTGGGCGAGTTTGCTTTTGAGATTCAATCCTTCCTTGATTTTACGAATGATGGCTTTTTTATCAAAGTTAGCATTGGTGATCGTTATAAAGAGGGCATCAAAGATAAAGCGGTCCGCTTCGTCCGAAGGACGTTTTTCCTCACGTAACTTCTGGTTATACACGGCAATACCTCTTACTACAAAGAGCAGAAGGTCTTGAAGATTAGCAACTTCGGATGTCTTTCCACAAACACCTCTTAGGGTGCAGCCAGTGCCTTTTGCTGTCTCCTGGCATTGATAACAGAACATGTTCATAATTTCTACGTATTTATTGGTTATTAATTGAACGCAAAGGTAGAGGAATTGTTTAAGGCAATTCTGTAACCAATGTTACAAGTTTGTGGAAAATTGAAAGTTGAAAATGGGCTGCGTGGGTGTAGTGCAGGAGTAACTTTATTCCTTCCTGTCATCCGAATGGCACTTTCCCGTGTGGGAAGTACTCACCATCAATTGAATCAGTGCTTGCTTTTGTAGTATTTTTATTTGTTTTCTGTCTGCTATTATTAGTTTATCTTCTTGCATGTGAGCCAGTTCCCGTGCCAGTGAAGGGCGGGATACTCCGAAGTAATCACTCAATTGTTGTTGTGAGCGATTGAGTGTGATATGTTCACTTTGCTGCTGATTGGATAGGCGAAGCAGATAAGATGCCAGTTTCTGTCGGATCGTTTTGAAGGACATGAAAAATAGTTTGTCCGAGAGGGTATGGGCGTAATTAGCAGAGAGATTCATATAATTTTCCAGAAACTTCTCGTTCTTTCTGAATAACTTTAGTACGCTTGTCTTAGGTATTTCAATCACTTCAGTAGCCTCATTAGCAGTAACTTCTACCGGATAACGATTCTCGTTTCCGAAAAGAAAAAGCGGTGCTATCGCTCTTGGTGCGGCAATGTCTTCTACCTTTATCAACCTTCCGGAGTCGTCAATCATCTCTCCGCGTACACTGCCTTTTATGAGAATTACGAGGCGGTTGCATACATCGCCCTGGTGAGCAAGAATTTCTCCTTTCCGATAGATCCGGGTATGAAAATTAATCTCTCTGAGATCTTCGGTGAGTACATTGGGAGCAATACCATTGAATAGTGGGTTGTTGGCAAGTATTATCATGAGTGGTGTTTCTGTTAATTTGCACTTATATAAACAGATGAGCGGACTTTTTTGTTTGAGAAAGTATTGTCACAGAGGTTATTTAAACTTCAGTATGAACCTGGTTTCCTTTCCCGGCAACAGTGTAATACTTCCGCCGGACAACCTCATAATCTGCCTGGATATGCTGAGACCAATGCCGCTTCCCCCTTCTTTGGTGGTAAAGAAAGGGATGAAGATATGTTCTGCTACTTCCGGCGGGATCACAGGACCATTGTTCTTTACTTCTATGATTACTTCTTCTGCCTCGTTGCAACAGGCATGGATGGAGATGCAACCGTCCGGTTGGTCACCTATTGCCTGTATAGCATTCTTCAACAGATTGATAACCACCTGTGAGATGAGGTTTTCGTCTGCATACAGAATCAGGTCGGCGGGTGATACGTCGGTCCGGAAAGAGATGTTACTGTCCGGATTCTGGTGCTTTGCCAGCTCTACCATGCGATCAATAAAAGCCTTGACATAGAATAACGATGGTTCGGGTACGGGGATACGTGTGAAACGGCGGTAGGATTCGACGAAAGAAAGCAATCCTTTTCCGGTAGAACTGATTGTTTGCAAACCGTTGCATATCTCTTCGTCTTTTGTATCGGCAAGAGAGAGCAAGGTATCACTCAGAGAGGTAATAGGAGTAACTGAGTTCATGATTTCGTGAGTCAGTACGCGTGTCAGGCCTATCCAGGAGTCTATTTCCTTATCATCCAGTTCGGTGTTGATATTGTTGAGTGTCAGGATACGCAGGTGCTCTTTCCGTACGGTGATGTCTGATACACGTATGGATAAATTCACTGTTTCCCGTTCGTTGTTGAAAGTGGTTTGCAGTTTATCTCCCGGGCGACAGGAAGAGAGTATTTCTACTAATCCTGTATCTATCTGACTTAGTTGTTGCACGTGGGTGAATACACTCAATCCGAGCAGACGGAGGGCTTCTTCATTTTTCTGATAGACCGCACCGTTATCATTTAGTACCAGCAGTCCGGTACTGATGCAGTTGAGTATGAGTTCGTAGTATTTTTCCTGTTGTGCCGTGTCTGCCTTTACATTATATAATATACGTCCCACACGGTTAAGGGCACGGTTTATTTCCCGGTTATCGGATGTACTTTCTTCTTCGGGAAAATGAAAGGAGTTATCGTTGTTCTCCAGCGCATCAATCATGAAAAGTACCTGACGGGTATGATGACGATAAAGTCGTAACTGCCACCAAAGACTCCATAGCAGGGTACAAAGGCATATGCCCATCCAGACGAAGGTTCCATTTGTGGCAAGCAAGGTTGTGGTGATGCCCAGAGAGAGGCTTAGCAGCACGCGAAACCAGTATTTGTCTGTTAGTTGCCGGAGGAGTGAACTCATAAGCCGAACTTTTTCATCTTGTTGTACAACGTCTGCCGTGTAATGCCTAATTGAGCAGCAACGGCGGAAAGATTTCCTCCACATTTCTCCAACGCTTTTTGTATCATCTTCATTTCCATCTCTTCAAGAGTGGAAGCGGTTGTTTCAGGCATTTCCGTACGGCGGGAGAGCTGAAATATTTCAGCAGGTATTACTGCTCCTTCACAGATGATAATTGCTTTTTCGATAGCATGTTCCAATTCGCGGATATTACCATACCAGGGATGAGCGGTCAGTTTGTCTTTGGCAGAAGGTCCGAGGCTTATCAAAGCCTTATCATATTGTTTGCAGAATCGGGCGATGAATCGTTCGGCCAGTGGAACAATGTCTTCCTTTCGTTCACGCAGAGGAGGGATTTCTACATGAATCGTATTGATACGATAGAGCAGGTCCTCACGAAATTCATCCCGGTTTACCATTTCCTGTAAATTACGGTTAGTGGCACAGATAAGACGTATATCTATCGGTAACGGTTCATTACTACCTACCCGGACGATGCTCCGTCGTTGGATAGCAGTCAATAGTTTGGCTTGCAGGTGGTAGGGGAGGTTTCCTATTTCATCCAGAAAAAGTGTACTGTGGTTGGCAGCTTCAAATTTACCGGTACGGTCGGCATATGCATCCGTGAATGAGCCTTTTACATGTCCGAATAGTTCGCTCTCAAACAATGATTCTGTGATAGCACCCATATCCACTGCTATCATTTCCTCTTGTTTTCGCTGAGAGAGGGCGTGTATTTCCCTTGCCAGCATCTCTTTACCTGTGCCGTTTTCACCGGTGATGAGGATATTGGCATCGGTGACAGCTACTTTCTCTATAAGCTGGCGCAGTTGTTGCATGGCGCTGCTTTCTCCCCAATACATGGAATTACAAGAATTGCTTTCCTGCTTTGTGTGTTTTTTCTTTCCACCTTTTGCCTGGGTGGCGGCAGATAGCAAGGTTTCTACCAGTTTCTGGTTGTCCCAAGGTTTTACGATAAAGTCTGTAGCACCTTCTTTAATACCTTTTACAGCAAGGTCAATATCAGCATAAGCCGTGAAAAGGATAACGGGTAGTGTCGGACGTAGTTTCTTTATTTCATGTAGCCAGAAAAGTCCCTCATTTCCGCTGTTGATACCAGATGTAAAGTTCATATCAAGAAGAATCACTTCGGGAGCTTCTTCGCGCAATACAGCCGGTAAAGTGACGGGTGAAGGAAGAGTGATAACTTTTGTAAAGTAGTTTTTCAGGAGTAGCTGAACGGCTGTCAGTACTCCTTTATTATCATCGACGATAAGAATAGTTCCTTGTTTACTCATAAATTTGAGAGTTAATATCGGAACAAATATACGTAATAAAATGATTTGTGAGTAGTGATTCGTGATAAATGAATAGTCAACTACCGATTCGTACCCCCTATTAAAACAGTTGTAATTTCAATCCAAATGAAAGACTAAGATAGTCTCTGGGACGAAGATAACTATTTGTTGCAGCACTTATCAGATACAGGTCACAGGTACTTAATTCGTAGAAGAAAGTAATTGATTTTGCTGTATATCGTCGTTGGGGATCTATATCATAAGTAAGCCGTTGGCCCAGGAAGATATGTGAACGTATCTTACTGGAGAAACCGTAATATCCTTTGGGGTACCGGTCTGGTTCGTGAACCCAGAATTCATTACCGAATACCGTGTTGAAATAGATACCGCAAGTCAATGGTTCAGTAGAGAAACCTCTGCCCAGGTTGAGGCTCCAGGGCATATAGTTTTGTTTTAGTGTCATGGTCACCTTTGTACGCTTGGAATCATATTTGGGTATAAATCCTAAAAATACATCCGTTTCCCACTGATTCTTTTTTCCGTAATCCCATCCTGTGCCAAAGGACAGTAATCCCATGTTTCCGGCAAACTGTACTTTGGTGTGTGTGGGTATTAGTTTTTCCCAGTGTCCACGGTAGCGGTGGATACGTTTGTCATATTTATTGGGTTTTACAATTGAATCTTGTTGTGCAAAACTGCCGGGACTGAATAGCAGAAGCATTAGTCCGGCACAAAGAGCATATTTAAAAGTTGACCAGTTCATAAGTATAATTGTCAGGGGTAATAGTAAATAACATGTAGCTACGGTGTTTCATGCAATCGCTTCCATAGTATATAACGCCATCGTCAAAAAGATCGTCCGTGCTTACTCTATGGTCATGTGCATTCAGGCAAAACTGTAACTGGGGATACTGTGTTATGTAACGTTGAAAGACTTTTGAAACATTGTTATTGAATACGTCGGAACCGGGTCTTGCGTGCATTGCTACTACGGTCTTCTCAAATTCATCTTGTCGCTCCGTCAGTTGGTTCTCAATAAAATTGAAATCAGGTATCGGCTCGGAATAATCAAACTCCAATGCATTTGTGTTGAGGCAAACAAACTTTGTGTTTCCTGCAATGAAAGAGAAATTTGCCGGACCAAATATTTTGGTATATGCCTCGTTTCCCGTTCCCAGACAGTCATGGTTTCCTAATAAAACCACATAAGGAACTTTCAGGCTATTCATGAGATCGCGCTGCCATATAAACTCACTGGTGACACCGAAATCGCTTACATCTCCTCCGTGAATGACAAAGTCTATGTTTTCCAGTTGGTTGATGGAGCTTATACACTTCTCAGTTTCGTCATACCACCGTTGCGAATCGCCCATGGCTACAAAACGGATGGTTGTTTTGTCTTTACAGTTGGCTTCTATTCTTTTGATGTTTTTGGCATTGACCTCTGTTTCTCCTTTGATATGTACATCGTATGGATGATAATCTATCATATCGCATCCTGAAAGTAGAAACAGATAAATCAAGAAGCCGCTAATCTTTTTTTTCTTCATACTCCTAATTCGTTAATTGAAAACTTCGCGCAAAGATAAAGTTTTCTTCTTGGCGAACAATAGATGCTTACTCCGATTCAGTGTTATAGAACAATTTTGGAGAAGTATTGTCTAATAATTAGACGAACGTTGTCTAATAATTAGACAGCTGTACAAAACCTGTTTTCTTGTACTTCTTTGTTTCTCAATATTTTAATTGCTTTGGCATACTTTCTGCTTTATAAAGAGAAACATAGAATCTGTTTTTATGAAACAAATGCTGATGAATAAAACAATTAATATGATTTCTTTAAGATTAACTGGCTTCATGCATTGCCAGTGGGAGAGGTGACGTTGTGAAACGTTTCTTCTCCGTTTCTGAAAAGAACAATTAACTTTGCAAGATATATGAGACAACTTTATTATGTAATTAGAACATTGCTTCGGGGACGCGGTTCCAATCTTATCAAGATCATCTCTCTTGGACTGGGATTGACGATGAGCATTTTGTTGTTTGCCCGTGTGGCATTCGAACAGAGTTTCGACAAATGCTACAAAGATTATGACAACCTTTATCAGGTTTTCTCTATTTTCACTGTTAACGGTGAAAAGAGCGAACCGCAGGATATGAATTACGGTCCTGTGGCAGGTGCTATCCTTGATAATTTCCCTGAAGAGGTAGAAGCTGCTACCAGCATTTGTAAATGGGCGGCATCATTACCTCTATATAACGGAAGCGTCCGGTTTGATGATAATAAGATAATGGCAGATTCGCTCTTCTTTCAGACAATGGGCATTGAGGTGCTTAGCGGTAATCCGAGAGATCTGATGCAGAAGGATGTTATTTTCCTGAGCGATCGTCTGGCTACAAAAATCTTTGGTGGAGAGAATCCTGTCGGTAAAGTACTCAGATATAATAAATCCATGGAAATGACGGTAAAAGGTACCTATGCCGCTTTACCCGAAAACACAACCTTACGCCCTGAGGCTGTGATATCTATGCCCAGCATGTGGAGTCGTGATATAGGCAACTATTCCTGGGATGGTGGCGACAGTTACTTTGAATACATCCGTTTCCGGCCCGGGGCGGATAAGGAAGCTGTCTTTGCACGTCTGGACGGTATGATACAAAAATATCTTCCCAAAGAAGGAGAAGGAATGTATGGCTATACAGCTATGGTGAAACCAATCCGTGACGTATACCGCAACTATGATGAGGTAAAACGGATGAAGAGTATAATGAGTATTTTAGGATTTGCGATTCTTTTCATTGCCGGATTGAACTATGTGCTTATATCTATTTCTTCATTGGCTTACCGTGCCAAGTCCGTGGGTGTGCATAAGAGTAGTGGCGCGAGCGGTGGTAAGGTTTTTGGAATGTTCTTGCTGGAGACCGGTATCATTATTCTGCTGGCACTGTTGTTGATGTTACTGATATTAGTGAACTTCCGCGAGTTTTTTGAAGATACAACCGCTGCCAAACTGGAGTCATTGTTTGCTTTTGACAGGCTTTGGGTACCATTATTTACTGTGTTCCTATTGTTTCTGGTAGGTGGCATATTGCCGGGACGAATGTTTGCACGGATACCTGTGTCGCAAGTATTCCATCGCTATACGGAGGGAAAAAAGGGTTGGAAACGTCCGTTACTGTTCATTCAGTTTGCCGGAGTAACTTTTATATGCGGATTGATGTGTGTGGTGATGGTTCAATACAAATATGTATTGAACAAAGACACGGGCTATAATCCGAAACAGGTTGTTTATAGCTATTCCACCTTTGGCGGTACATCAGAAGATAGTAATTATGCCCGTCAGTTCTTCAAAGGATTGCCCTATGTGGAGGGTGTTTCATCTGCTTCATACCCTCCGTGCATTGGTTTTAGCGGTATGATGATACAGAATGAGGGTGGACAGGCACTTTTCTCTTCCCGCTTTTGTGAGGAAGAAGAAAACTATCCCGCTATGATGGGAATGAAGATGAAACAGGGACGTATGGCCCGCGAAAAGGATGAAGTGGTGGTGAATGAGAACTTTGCAGAACGGATGCGTTGGGGAAATGAGATAGTAGGTCGTATGGTCCATGCTGAAGGCAGTACTTACAAAGTTGTGGGAGTTTTGAAAGACTTTCGTACCAATAGTTTTTATAACGAACAGGAACCGCTCATCGTCCATTGCTACAGAAACTTTGGCAATTGTATCCACGTCCGTCTGAAAGAACCTTTTGCTGAGAATTTACGTAAGCTGAATGAGGAATCCTCTGAAGCTTTCCCCGATAAAACAGTCAGTTTCCGTAGTCTGGAGCAGAGTATGGAAGAGAATTATAACGCATTACGCGTATTCCGTAATGCCACACTGATGGCAACTATAGCCATGTTCTTTGTGATGCTGATGGGATTGATAGGTTACACGGCAGATGAGGTGCGCCGACGTAGTAAAGAGATTGCCATCCGCAAAGTGAATGGAGCCGAAGCATCCGGTATTCTGGAACTTCTGTCCAAAGATGTTCTCTATGTGGCATTGCCGGCAACAGTTATCGGCAGCGTAGCATCGTGGTACGTCAATACGATGTGGATGGATATGTTTGCCGAACACGTACCGCTTAACTGGATGGTGTATGTATGGGTGGTTATAGGCGTCCTCGTTGTTATTGTTGCCTGTGTTATCTGGAAGGCATGGCGTATAGCCAATGAAAATCCGGTGAATAGTATAAAGAGTGAATAAACAGAAGATAAATCAATAAAATAAATAGCAGTATGATACAGATTGAAAACATTAGTAAGGTATTTCGCACTTCAGAAGTAGAAACCGTAGCATTGAATCATGTTAACCTAAATGTTAAGGAAGGGGAGTTTGTTGCCATTATGGGACCTTCGGGTTGTGGCAAGTCTACACTATTGAATATTCTTGGGCTATTGGATAACCCTACCGAAGGCTCCTATAAATTGCTGGGAGAAGAAGTAGCCGGGCTGAAAGAAAAAGAACGTACCCGCGTGCGTAAAGGTAAACTGGGCTTTGTATTCCAGAGTTTTAACCTGATAGACGAACTGAACGTCTATGAGAATGTGGAACTCCCCCTGACGTACCTCGGCATAAAGGCATCCGAACGTCGCCGCATGGTAGAAGACATTCTGAAACGAATGAATATCAGTCATCGTGCCAAACACTTTCCTCAGCAGCTCTCGGGTGGACAGCAACAGCGTGTAGCCATTGCCCGTGCGGTAGTCACTAACCCCAAACTGATTCTTGCCGATGAGCCTACCGGTAATCTGGACTCAAAGAACGGTGCCGAAGTGATGGCTTTACTTACCGAACTTAATAAAGAAGGAACCACTATCATTATGGTAACTCACTCTCAGCACGATGCTTCGTTTGCACATCGTACGGTACACCTCTTCGATGGTAGTGTTGTGGCAAGTGTAACGGCATAAAATAAGAAGAACAATGAGACAAATCTATTATAGTATACGAACTCTATTGCGCGAACGCGGCTCCAATATCATAAGGATTATCTCCCTTTCTCTGGGACTTACCATTGGTATTCTGCTCTTTTCGCAAATAGCTTTCGAACTGAGTTATGAGAAGTGCTACCCGGAGGCAGAGCGTCTGGCGATGGTACGTTGCCAGATGACCAATCTCAGTACAGGTGAGGTAATGGGAGACGATGGAACCAATTATGATTACACCGTCTTTGATCCGGTAGCTGCTGTATTGGCACAAGATATGCCGAAAGAGATTGAGAGTGCCAGTTGTGTTTATCCTACCAAAGAGTACCATATATATAATGAAGACAAACTGCTGCCTGATGTGAATTATATATTTGTGGATACCTGCTTCTTTCAGACTTTTGGTATACCGGTATTGAAAGGTAACCCCAAAGACCTGATTATGCCCGGAAGTGTTTTCGTATCCGAGCACTTTGCCCGTGAAACTTTTGGAGACACAGATCCTATCGGCAGAGTTCTCTCTGCAGACAAACAGCATGATTTTACCATTCGTGGTATCTATAAGGATGTTCCCGAAAATACAATGCTTACTCATGACTTTGTAGTTTCTGTCCATAAGGATGGAGGATATCAGGGCGGATACGGCTGGAAAGGGAATGACGTCTTTTATGCATTCTTACGCTTGCGTCATGCTTCGGATGTGGATGAGGTGAATAATAATATCCAACGGGTAATAGAGAAATATACGGAGAGCCAGTTTGATGATTGGAAGATAGACTTTAGCGTTATTCCACTTGTAAAGCGCCACTTGGATTCCTCCGAAGTACAAAAGCGGCTGATTATTTATGGCTTCCTGGGCTTTGCCATTTTCTTTGTGGCTATTATGAACTACATGCTGATCTCAATTGCTACACTGAGTCGCCGTGCCAAAGGCGTAGGAGTGCATAAATGCAGTGGTGCCAGTTCTGCAAACATATTCGGAATGTTTCTGGCAGAGACAGGGGTTCTTGTTTTGATTTCAGTTTTGATTAGCATGTTGCTGATAGTCAATGCACGCGATATTATTGAAGACCTGCTTTCCGTTCGTCTTTCCTCTCTTTTTGCATGGGATACGCTTTGGGTTCCGCTACTGACTATTGTGATACTTTTTGTACTGGCGGGGTGTATACCGGGACGTTTGTTTTCACGTATTCCCGTTACGCAGGTGTTTCGCCGGCATACTGACGGTAAAAAGAGCTGGAAACGTTCCTTACTGTTTATACAGTTTATAGGAGTATCTTTTGTACTTGGTTTGTTATTGGTCACTTTGTTGCAATATAGTCATCTGATGAATCGTGATATGGGAATCAAGATCCCGGGATTGACAGAAGCCGAAAGTTGGGTTTCCAGAGAAACGGTAGAACACATTAAAGATGAATTACGCCGTCAGCCAATGGTAGAGGATGTGACAGCTGCAACGCATAGTGTGCTGGGGCAATACTGGACGCGGGGATTGATGAGTAATGAAGGGAAACGCATTGCCACACTCAATTTTAATATCTGTCACTACAACTATCCCGAAGTAATGGGGATGGAAATACTGCAAGGTTCCGCTTTGAAGAAAAAGGGAGATTTGTTGGTAAATGAAGAGTTAGTGCGCTTAATGAAGTGGACAGACGGGGGAGTAGGAAAAAATCTGAATGATGTGCAAGGAACGATTGTAGGAGTCTTTCGTGATGTACGCAACGAAAGTTTCTATTCTGCCCAGTCACCTATTGTTCTGATAGGAAATGAAGAACAGAATTTCCATGCATTCAATGTCCGCCTGAAAGAACCTTATGATGAGAACCTGAAACGCCTGAACGAGTTTATGGGAAAGACTTTTCCTAATATATCTCTCCATTTTGTTCCGGTGGACCGTATGGTGAGGGATGGATATAAAGATGTATATCGTTTCCGCAATTCTGTATGGATTACTTCCGGCTTTATCCTGCTTATTGTTATCATGGGACTGATTGGTTATGTGAATGATGAAACGCAACGTCGCAGTAAGGAGATAGCCATCCGGAAAGTAAACGGTGCTGAGGCTTCACAAATACTGCGGTTGCTGGCAGGTGATATTCTGTATGTATCGGTGTTGGCTGTAGTACTTGGTACGGTTATTTCTTACTTTATAGGGCGAGCCTGGCTTGATCAGTTTGCCGAGCAGATTGACTTGAATCCACTGCTTTTCGTGGGCATTGCATTCGTAACGTTGCTACTCATCGTTGCCTGTGTGGTACTCAAGGCATGGCACATTGCGAATGAGAATCCGGTAAAGAGTATTAAAAATGAGTGATAAGTGAGTAGTGATGAGTGATTAGTGGCTGCGCTATTATGGCGGATGGTACTTATCACTCATCACTAATCACTACTCACTTATCACTAATTTGTGTGATCATGCGACAACTTTATTACACGATACAGACCCTTATTCGTGGGAGAGGTTCCAATCTTATTAAGATAATCTCTCTTACCCTGGGGTTATTCGTTGGTATTCTGCTTTTTGCCAGTGTTGCTTTTCAGTTGAGTTTTCATAACTTCTTTCGCCAGCCGGAACAGTTGTATCTTACTTATATGACTAATATCCAGAATGGAGTAGAAGGGAAAGCATTCTCTTATACTTTTGGCCCGCTTTCTGCTGCGTTGAAAGAGAATTTCCCAAAAGAAGTAGAGAATGCTACGATCTTGCGTGACTGGGGGGAGGTAGTATTGTATAATGGAGATACCAGGTTGCAGGAATATATGACATATGGAGATGAAAACCTGTTTGCTACATTGGGCTTGAAGGTATTGGCAGGTAAACCGGAGGACCTGGTGTCTCCGGATGTTATTTTTATCTCGCATACTTTGGCAAAGAAGATAGGAGCGATGGATGGTGAATTATCTTCCGTTATAGGCAAGAATCTGTATCAGGATCGTAAACAACCCATGATGGTTCGCGGAGTGTTTGAAGACTTGAAGGAGAACACAGATATCTCTTTTGATGTAGTAATGCCTATGGCTTCTCTGTGGAGAGACAACCGTGCTGGCTGGGGATATGATATTAGTTATATGGCTATTGTCCGTTTTCGTGATGAGGCCGGTATGAAAACGGTAGAAGCCCGTCTGCCTGATATGTTGAAGAAGTATATGCCGAACTTTAACAAGAGGGAAAATAATCGTTGGGAATGTTCTTTCCGTCCTTTGTCCGATCTCCACTCTACCAATCCTACGGTGAGGACAATGGTGCTTGTTATGTCTGTTCTTGCCATTGTGATTTTGCTGATAGCTGCATTCAACTATGTATTAATATCGGTTGCCTCTCTGGCGAGGCGTGCCAAAGCTGTAGGAGTACATAAGTGTAGCGGGGCTACCGGAGGTGCCGTATTCCGGATGTTTTTCACAGAGACTGTTCTGATTGTTTTGCTTGCTATCCTGTTAACAGTATTGCTCATGTTCCAGTTCCGGGATTTTGTTGAAGAAACTACAGCTGCCCGTTTGGTATCACTCTTTGCATGGCGTACGTTATGGGTACCGGTTCTGGTGGTGCTTGCTGTACTTTTACTGGCTGGTATTATGCCCGCAGGATTGTTCTCTTCTATTCCTGTGACACAGGTATTCCATCGTTATACCGAACGGAGAACCGCATGGAAACGCCCGTTGCTTTTCATCCAGTTTATGGGAATGACGTTTATCTTTGGTTTCCTTATTATAGTACTTGGACAGTATCAAACGGTAATGAATAAAGATTTGGGATATAACCCTGACCGGGTAGTCATGTGTTGGCATCAGTTTGGAAATGAAGAGGGGAATGCAAAGAGTTTCTTTAAGAACCTCCCGATGGTAGAAGACTATGCAGCAGCTGCACAAATGATTTGTTACGGTTATAGTGGCGATACTTTTGATGTAGGTGAGAGTAGAAGGGTAGATGCCCGTGTAGATTGGATCGGCGTGGATTTTGTACCTATGATGGGCATTCCTATTCTGGAAGGAAAGAATATTGCGGTTGAAGGTGAAATACTGGTGAATAAAGAATTCGTACGGCAGGCACGCTGGACGGATAGTCCTATAGGGAAGAGGATTCATTACGGACGGAGAGACTTTCTTGTAGTGGGTGTTGTAGGAGATTATGCCATAAGAAGTGCTTATCATCCCCAAGAACCTATATTATTAATGACCAGCCAGAATCCCGGTTTTAATTACCTTCGTCTGAAAGAGCCTTTCGAGCAAAATCTTGCAGATCTCAACCGACAGATGGCAGAAGCCTTTCCTACCGATGATGTTGTGTTCTTGTCATTACCCCAGATGTTGGAGGAACAATATACAGATGTCCGTCGTTTTCGGAATGCAGTTATCTTGGCTTCCATCTCTATTTTCCTGATAGCATTAATGGGATTGATTGGCTATACCAATGACGAAGTTCGTTACCGCAGTAAAGAGATTGCCATTCGTAAAGTGAATGGGGCAGAAGCTTCGGGGATTTTACGATTACTTTCAGAAAATATCCTGTGGACTGCATTGCCGGCTGTAATCATCGGTACACTGCTTGCTCATCTTATCAGTAACAAATGGCTGGAGCAGTTCAGTGACTCCGTACAATTGGGTATTTGTACATATATCGGGGTAGCACTCTTTGTATTGGCACTGATTATATGCACCGTTGTCTTTCGTGCATGGAATGTGGCGAATGAGAATCCGGTGAAGAGTATTAAAAATGAGTGATTAGTGAGTAGTGATGAGTGATTAGTGCCATGCGGCATTATAGTGCAGCCACTAATCACTAATCACTACTCACTATTTTTAAACTTTTTCTTCCTTTTGTTTGTTATTCTTCATATATAACGTACTTTAGCGTTTGCTATCATTAACTACGTGTTTTGTTTATGAAGAATACACTCCTGAATATCTGGAACTTCTATCTTGAGGGCTTTCGTAGCATGACCTTAGGTCGTACTTTGTGGCTTATCATTCTCGTGAAGTTGTTTATCATGTTTTTTATTCTCAGAATATTTTTCTTTCCAAACTTCCTGGGACATCTGTCTTCGGATGAAGAAAAAAGCGAATACGTGGGTGAAGAACTGATTCGGCGGGCTATTCCGCCGGAAGAGTGATTCTACTCTCTTTCTCCTCACTTTTACTACTCCGAGCTAATAACAACTAACTACAAAATAATATGATTGAAAGTATTGACACCTCATTGATTGATTGGTCGAGAGCCCAATTTGCGATGACAGCCATGTACCATTGGATCTTTGTTCCGCTCACCCTTGGGCTTGCGGTTGTAATGGCTATCATGGAAACACTGTATTACAAGACAGGGTTTGAATTCTGGAAGCACACAGCTAAGTTCTGGATGAAACTATTCGGTATTAACTTTGCCGTCGGTGTTGCTACCGGGTTAATTCTCGAATTTGAGTTTGGAACCAACTGGAGTAATTATTCCTGGTTTGTAGGAGATATCTTTGGAGCACCGCTTGCCATTGAAGGTATTCTGGCCTTTTTTATGGAAGCCACGTTTATTGCTGTAATGTTCTTTGGATGGGATAAAGTAAGCAAACGATTCCATCTTGCTTCTACTTGGCTCACCGGATTGGGAGCGACAATCTCTGCCTGGTGGATTTTAGTTGCCAATGCTTGGATGCAGCATCCGGTAGGGATGGAGTTCAATCCGGATAGTGTTCGTAATGAGATGGTGGACTTTTGGGCAGTGGCCCTTTCGCCTGTGGCAGTCAATAAATTCTTTCATACGGTGCTGAGTGGATGGGTATTAGGTGCTATCTTTGTGGTAGGTGTCAGTTGCTGGTATCTTTTAAAGAAGCGGAATACGAAGTTTGCCATGTCGAGTATTAAGATCGGAGCAATCTTTGGTTTGACGGCTTCTTTGCTTGCTTTGTGGACGGGCGATGGTTCCGGCTATCAGATTGCACAAACGCAACCCATGAAACTGGCTGCTGTAGAAGGTTATTATGAAGGGCAGGAGGGTGCCGGACTGGTGGCTATCGGTATGCTGAACCCTGAGAAGAAGACCTATGATGATGGGGTGAAACCTTTTCTCTTCCGTATTGAAGTACCCAAACTGCTTTCTTTGCTGGCGGAACGCGAGATGAATGCTTTTGTCCCCGGTATCAATAATATTATTGAAGGAGGGTATATGCAGAAGGATGGTACGATAGCCCTTTCTGCTGCCGAAAAGATGGAACGTGGACGAACGGCGATTGCTGCACTGGATGCCTATAAAGCGGCAAAGGCGACAGGCAATGAAGCCGATGCACAGATTGCCTATTTGGTATTAAAAGAGAATGTTCCGTATTTTGGCTATGGATATATCAAGGATGTGAACGAGTTAGTACCCAATGTTCCGTTAAACTTCTATGCGTTCCGCGTGATGGTAATGCTTGGCGGGTATTTTATCCTGTTCTTTATGCTGGTTCTCTTCTTTGTTTATAAGAAAGACTTGTCGAAGATGCGTTGGATGCAATACATCGCTTTGTGGACTATTCCGTTGGGCTATATTGCCGGACAAGCGGGATGGGTAGTAGCAGAATGTGGTCGTCAGCCTTGGGCGATACGTGATATGATGCCTACCTCAGTGGCTATTTCCAAACTGGATGTTGGTTCTGTGCAAGCCACGTTCTTTATCTTTGTAGTGTTGTTCACCGTCATGCTGATTGCAGAGATCGGTATCATGTTGCGTGAGATAAAGAAAGGACCTCAGGTTTCTGAAAAGGATTCTGGCTACTAATTACTAACTTCTAACTCCTTTAAATTATGAGTACATATATATTCCTACAACATTATTGGTGGCTGATAGTCTCTTTATTAGGGGCTATACTCGTATTCCTGCTGTTTGTGCAGGGTGGAAATTCGTTGCTTTTCTGTCTGGGAAAGACAGAAGAACACCGTAAAATGATGGTTAATTCTACCGGGCGCAAGTGGGAGTTCACTTTTACTACCCTGGTAACGTTTGGCGGAGCTTTCTTTGCCTCTTTTCCTTTGTTTTATAGCACAAGCTTTGGTGGTGCATACTGGCTGTGGATGATTATTTTATTCAGCTTTGTGCTGCAAGCTGTCAGTTATGAGTTTCAGAGTAAAGCAGGTAACCTGTTGGGCAAAAAGACGTATCAGACGTTTTTAGTGATCAATGGGGTAGTAGGGCCGTTGCTGCTTGGTGGCGCTGTGGCTACTTTCTTTACCGGTTCTGATTTCTATATCAATAAAGCGAATATGGGCAATATAATGATGCCCATTATCAGTCAGTGGGGCAACGGCTGGCACGGACTGGATGCCTTACTTAATCCATGGAATGTTGTTCTGGGGTTGGCAGTGTTCTTTTTGGCGCGTGTTTTAGGATTGCTTTATTTTATTAATAATATTGCAGATGATGCATTGATTACTAAATGTCGTCGGGCGCTTTACGCCAATGCAGGGCTTTTCCTTGTTTTTTTCCTGGCTTTCGTTATTCGTACACTATTGGCTGATGGATATGCTGTAAATCCGGATACTAAAGAGATTTATATGGAACCGTATAAGTATCTGAATAACTTCCTGGCGATGCCTGCGGTACTGGTTACTTTCCTGATCGGTGTGGTACTGGTATTATTCGGTATTCTGCGTACCCTTCTGAAAAAGACATTTGATAAAGGAATCTGGTTTGCCGGTGGTGGTACGATACTGACAGTGCTTGCCCTGCTGCTTATAGCCGGATATAATAATACTGCTTACTATCCGTCATTCACTGATATCCAGAGTTCACTAACGTTGAGTAACAGTTGCTCCAGCCAGTTTACCCTGAAGACAATGGCATATGTATCTATTCTCGTGCCTTTCGTTATTGCTTATATTTTCTATGCATGGCGTAGCATTGATAAGAAGAAGATAGATGCTGAGGAGATGGATGAAGGGGGGCACGCTTATTGAGTGGACAGTTATTCAATTGACAGTGGACAATTGACAATTGACAGTTACTATGCAGCGTGGCCGCACAATCCATTCCTTTCTGAGAAGGATGTCCTTCAGGGTAGGAGGAGTGTACTGTCATAACGCAGCCCACTGTCCACTGTCAATTGTCCACTGTCCACTGTCAATTGTCAACTGTCAATTAAATAACTGTCAAATTGTATTTCTATAAGCTAAGGAGTACTCTATTTCCTACCCATTGTATGCTGGATAGAAAAGAATGGACTGTAGAGCGTTAAGCTTTTTGCAGTTTGATAATAAAACAACAGGATGAATGACTAATGGAACGTCATTCATCCTGTTTTATTTTCCAAAGGTTCTTTCTTCTTGTTTTTCAGCTTTATTTTGCTATCAGGAGATATTTTCTCAGTGAGAGAGAAGTAGAATCGGATAACCCTTTTTTTTGTTCCCCGGAGCCGAACCTATTGCTCCCCGGAGCCGAGCCGTTCCCTCCTCGGAGCCGGGGAAGTGCCTCCCCGGAGCCGAGAAACTTTTTGCACACAAGAAAACTGAACTTTTCATGGCATGAAACGGTGATTATTCCGGTATTATATCCACCTTTTCCAGGTGTATAACGCCCCTTTTTCTATTTTTTATGATGCAATGTTCTCTGTTTTCTCTCTACTTCGTCTCTTTTTTAAAAAGAGTGTGTCAGTAAAAAGAACAGTTCTCTATTATTTTGCTACGTTATTTACTGGTTTACCTGCCATATAAGCTTTCAGGTTTTCCAGCATAATTCCCATTAACCGTTCGCGGGCAGCGGTGGTAGCCCAGGCAATGTGTGGGGTAATATAGCAGTTGCGTGCCGTCAATAACGGATTATCTGCACGAGGCGGTTCAGTAGAAAGTACATCTACGCCGGCTGCATAAATCTTTTTCTCATTGAGGGCATCGGCAAGGTCTTGTTCGTTTACCAACGGGCCGCGTCCGGTATTAATAAGTATGGCTGTGGGTTTCATCAGTGCCAGTCTACGTGCATTTACCAATTCACGTGTCTGCTCAGTTAGCGGGCAGTGCAGACTCACTATATCGCACTCGCGGAAAATCTGGTCAAGTTCCATCTTTTTGATTTCCGGTGGTAGTTGCAGACGCGATTTAGAAGTGTATGCCCATACCTTCATACCGAAACCGATGGCAATACGGGCTGTATTGTATCCGGTTTGTCCCAGACCGATAAGGCCGATTTTCTTTCCAAGCAATTCAATGAGCGGAGTATCCCAGAAGCAGAAGTCAGGGCTGTTGGTCCAGCGTCCTTTATGAACCTCTTCGGAGTGGTGTTGCACCTGTTGAGTGATGTTCAGGATATGTGCAAATACCATTTGTCCCACAGAAGGTGTACTGTATGCGGGGATGTTGGTAACTATGATTCCGCGTGCACGGGCAGCATCAATGTCTATGATATTATATCCGGTAGCCAGTACTCCGATGTACTTCAATTGGGGCAGGGCTGCTATATGTTCTGCGGTAATCACTACTTTATTGGTCAGAATGGCTTCTGCACCGGTAGCACGTTCCAATACTTCTTCGGGAGCAGTGCGATCGTAAATCGTGCATTCACCCAGTGCCTTCAGGCCTTCCCAGCATAAATCGCCGGGATTGGCGGCATAACCGTCTAATACTACAATTTTCATATTCTTTTGTTTTAATGATTATTTTCCTTCTTTATATCTGTCACCCCACAACTGCTGCATTCGTTCGGCATGCTTTTGTTCGGCAGCATTGTGTTGCGGTTGCCAGATACGGCGATCTTTCAACTCGTCCGGCAGGAATTGCTGCTTCACGAAGTTACCTTCGTAGCTATGGGCATATTTGTATTCTTGTCCGTACCCCAACTGTTTCATCAGTTTGGTTGGTGCATTGCGCAGGTGGAGCGGAACGGGTAAATTGCCGGTTTCGCGTACCATGGCAAGAGCATCATTAATGGCACTATATGCAGAGTTACTCTTCGGGCTTGTAGCCAGATAGATGGTGGCTTCTGCTAATGGGATTCTACCTTCGGGCCAGCCTAATTTCATCAGTGCGTCAAAGCAGGCATTGGCTATAAGTAAAGCATTGGGGTTGGCAAGTCCGATATCTTCGGCTGCCGAAATAACAAGGCGGCGGGCTATGAAAGCAGGATCTTCGCCACCTTCTACCATGCGTGCCAGCCAGTAGATAGCGCCATCGGGGTCACTACCGCGGATAGACTTGATAAAGGCAGAGATAATATCATAATGCATCTCTCCGTCTTTGTCATAAGCAAGCGGGTTCTGTTGCAGGCGTTCGGTTACTATCTCGTCGGTGATGATGACAGTTTCTTCTGTTTCGGATTCTACTACCAGTTCCAGTATGTTCAGTAACTTACGGGCATCGCCTCCCGAGAAACGGAGCATGGCGTTGGTCTCTTTTAGTTCGATACGGCGCTCTTTCAGTATCGTATCTGTGGTAATGGCACGTTGCAACAACTCCAGTAAGTCTTCTTTTTCGAGAGACTTCAGTACATAAAGCTGGCAGCGGGAGAGGAGGGGGCGAATCACTTCAAAAGAGGGATTCTCCGTGGTAGCACCGATGAGTGTAACCGTTCCGTGCTCTACAGCCCCTAACAGTGAATCTTGCTGAGACTTGCTGAAACGGTGTATTTCATCAATGAAAAGTATCGGGCTTCCCTGCGAAAAGAAACGGTTACTCTTGGCACGGTCTATCACTTCGCGTACATCCTTTACCCCCGAAGTAACTGCACTCAATGTATAAAACGGAGTTTCCAGCTTGTTGGCGATGATCTGCGCTAACGTTGTTTTCCCCACCCCGGGAGGTCCCCAGAGGATAAAAGAGGAGATTCGTCCTGCATCAATCATCTTGCGCAGGATAGCACCAGGTCCTACTAAATGTTTTTGACCTATATAGTCATCCAGTGTCTTTGGCCGAAGTCGTTCTGCTAATGGTTGCATATTGTTAGTGATAAGTGATTTAGTGATAAGTGATAAATGATTAGTGATAAGTGGGCTACGCTATATCCGCATGGAGCTAATCACTTATCACTACTCCGTTAATCACTATTTAAAATACCATTAATACCATGAACCGTATTCCCCATTTGTTGATACCCGGATTATCACGATATGTCAGGCGGTGTACATATTCAACATGTAACAGCTTAAAAATGTTGTAAACACCTATACTTGCTTCCATATATGGTATTTTAGGGTCCATCACATGACTTGTGTACTGTCCGTCGCGCATCGGGAAAAGGAAGAGGTCGGGGTTATTACTTTTGAAGGGATTGTTCTTATCTGTCAGTGTACCCCATAAGGTGCGGAAGCGGATCATTTCTCTCCACTTTAGCTTCTTCAATAAGGGGATGCGGTTGAATAGCTTTCCGTTCATGTCATACGACAATGAAAGGGAGGCGAAGCGGTCATTCAGGAATTCCATGTTGTTGATAAGACAGAATGTTTCGCGCTGTGTAATGTACGAAAGATTGGCTTCCGGCAATATCAACAATGGGAAGGGAACCGTATTCCATTCGACTCCCCCTTTGAGGCTGATATCTACTTTACCCCAGGACGAAGGGAGCCATACACGTTTCCAGATACTTGCTTCGGTACGGTTAAAGTTATATTCGCCACCCAATACTCCTTTGAAACCGGCCGTATGGGTCAGGGTAAAGATAGGAGCATCCAGTGACACCGGGATACGGCGTTGCTTGGAATTTACAAAAGCTTCTCCCGGCGCATATCGTAAGGTTACACTTGCTTCGGCAGTGGTAATGTCGTGAATTGGTTTTTCATTGGGTAATGGCATCTTGTCTGCGCTACTGTTGTTCGCCCAGTATTTCAGATTACCTGTCGGTTCATCATTACGATGACGGAGCATGCTTTTTACACCAAAACCTGTCGGGGTTTCCAGTTCATAGTTAATAGCAACATCACGCATATACGACATTTGGTCTACGGTTGTAGTCTTGAACGACACGAACACGTTGTCTTTATCCGTAAACAAGAATTTATCCATTGGAGACATAACGTCGTAACTGTAAGTGGCAGAGATGAAATGTTTTGGGAACTCCCAGACTACATAATCGCGTTTATTGAACGAATAGGTCAGTGTCCCACTATACTTCCAGCGATGATCTTTGAAACCATAAGCTCCATAACCGCTCAGGAACCAGTGCGGATTGAGATTGGCAGTGGTCATGGCGCTCAGTCGTAAGCGTAAGCCGTCTACATAGTTATTGGATATCATCGTATTAATAGGCCCGATATCGACTTTACTGGGCTTCTTAGGGCCGGTAGTTTCCACGAAGTTTTCAATCAATGCTTTGGCTCCGAAAATGATGTACTTGAATCCCGGAATCTGTTCTATCCGGTTCATGAACACATCCATGCTGCTTTCTGTTTTGGTGAGCGGCACCTGGCGAACTTCCGCCCAGTATTCGTCGCTCTTTGACAGCATATCGGCCTCTTTGATTACCGAACCTTTCAGGCGGAAAAGCCTTTGTTCAATAGGATCGAACTTATAATTGCTGTATTTCGTTGTTCGCTGTACCTGTAGCCCCCCCATTGACTTTACCAAAGAGAGGTCTACCAGCATATCGTCATCCATTAAGACCCAGTTTCCGTTGGGTAACTGTTCGTATTGTTGCACAATGTCCAGTTGATTGACAAAGTTAACGCCTGTTTTCTTGGGTAGGTTCATAACACACTTTTTGACGGCATATGTTGAATCCTTCAACACATACAAATGCCCCGTAAAACCGAAGTCCTGCGAGTTTTGGGGCACAAACGTGAGGTGTACACAGGTATCCCGTTCTACCGTCAGCGTATCCATCAGATAGTATTTATAGAAATTCAGTCCCTCTTTGGCAATAGGACTAGTGAAACGCCTTTGCAGCAGGCGGATATCGTCATCATAGATATTAACATTGGTAAATACATCCTGTAGTACGGTTCCAAGCATATCTCCTGTTGAGAAGAATTCATTGATACCATTGGAATTCATTCCTTTGATAATTGTCTTCTTACTTTCCGGACTTTTACGGAATACAGTTTGTGAGGATGTCTCCTGAATAGATATGGGAAGAATCAGGCTGTTAGTAGTTTCCGATACTTCAATCTGATCTTTTAGGAAAGAGTATTTCTTGTAGATGCCTTTCTCCAGCTTTTCGGGAGTGATATCGTTGAGAGACATCTTCATCTTCTCGTACTGATCATATTGATAGTAGTCGTTTACCTCCAGCTTTTGAGCCTTCTTATGCTCTATTACTTTTCGCATGAAGTCTACAGCCGGATTATTTTTCTTTGAGTACTTCTCTTTCTTTGGTTTTACAACGACCTCGGACAACATTACATCGTCCGGTACCATTTGTACATCCAATACTTTCTGTCCAGGAGTCAGTTTGATAACTTTAGTACGGTAACCAATGGATGAGAAGGTTACTTCGTTCCAGTTTTTACGGGTCTCTATCTGATATTCACCATTGGCATTGGACACTCCGCCAACGCCTTTCCCTTCATAGTAAACAGAAATATACATCAGTGGCTCGTGTGTGATTGAGTCTGTAATAACCCCCTTTAGCTGCGCAAAAGACTGTGACGCAGCAAATACGAGCAGAAATAAAAGGATAAGTTTTTTATATAGTAGCTTCATATACTTCAACATGAGGTGGCAAAGTTAACAAATTACTCTTGAAAACGTAGTTCTTAATAACCTTTTTTGTATTACTTTTGTCTCCTATAATTGTGATTGATAATGATTTCTATATTGATACCTACGTACAATGCTGTCTGTCTGCCGTTAATAGAGAAAGTACATAGTCAGGCAGTTGCTTTGCAAATCCCTTTTGAGATTTTGCTGGCTGATGATGCCTCCTGTGAAGACATTCGTCAACAGAACCGGAAAATAGCAGAATGGCAAGGTTGCCGCTATCTGCAAAAGGAAGAAAATCAGGGCCCTGCCCGTATTCGTAATTATCTGGCTTCGGAGGCACAATATCCTTATCTGTTGTTTCTAGACTCGGACGTCATGCCAGTATCCGACTTTTTCATTGCTGAGTATCTTAAGGTGGCTCGTCCCGGTCTGGTGGTTTGTGGTGGATTCGTTTATCCGCGTAAAAATATTCCCGCCAATGCCATATTACGTTATAAATATGGAATGGCTGTTGAAGAGCAGAGTGCTGAACAAAGAAATCGGGAGCCTTATAACCGCTTTATCAGCATGAATTTCATGATATGTAGAGATGCTTTTCTGAAGGTCTGTTTTGATGAATCATTCCATTTGGGATACGAAGATACATTGTTCGGAATGCAATTGGAGCAAGCGGGAGTAGAAATATTGCATATAGACAATGCGGTATATCATCTGGTGGAAGAAAACAGTGAACAGTTTCTTATGAAAATACGCAGGGCGGTCCGTAATCTTGACGGACACATTGACCAGATGCATTCGCATGTAAAGTTGTTACGATGGTATACTATTGTAAAACGTCTGCAAATGGTGCCTGTCGTCGTTTTCTTATTCAAGCATAATGAAAAAAGGCTGGTAAGCAATCTTACCAGCCAGCATCCTTCATTGAATCTTTTTGCTTTTTATAAGTTGGGGTATCTCTGTACCTTTCTTTCTGAAAAGAAATCAAGACAATAATATTTGCACAATCCTGTCGGCTGTCCGTCCGTCCCAGCGTTCGGGCAGTCCGCCGTGTTTCCATTCTCCCTTCATCAGTGTATCCATTGCTTTGCCCAGTGCGGCGGGATCTTCACCTACCAGCTCATTGGTTCCGATACGCCATGTTTCCGGATGTTCCGAGTAGTTGTTCAGTGTGATACAGGGAACTCCCAGGAATGTGGATTCCTCAGCCAGATTGCCAGAGTCTGTGATAATACCTTTTGCCTTATTCATCAGATACCCGAAAGAAAGATAACTTTGCGGAGGCATGATATGAAGGTTGGGAGCAGAGATACTCAGCTCTTTGATTGCATCACGTACATAGGTATGCACTGGGGCAACAATTGGCGTGCCGGCCGCTTTCTCTATAATTGTTTCCATCAGTCGGCGCAGGTTCTCCTTTTTGTTCAGCAATACCCGTCTGTTGAGGGTGAGCAGAAGATAATCTCCTTCTTCTACACCGAGTACGGAAAGCCAAAGCGGACGAATAAAGTGATTACGATTATAGCGGATGTTATCAATAAGAATATTTCCTACATAATATACATTGGCTTCCTCCGTTCCGGTCTGGTTTAGATTGCGGTTTGCTACCATGCCTGCCGTAAACAGATAATCGGATAGCCCGTCAGTGATCATCCGGTTTACTTCTTTGGGCATGTTCATGTCAAATGAGCGGGTACCGGCTACAAGATGCGCTACTTTAGTTCCCTGTTTCTTGGCAACGATGGCACAGCTCATTGTAGCTGTAAGATCATCGACCACAAGAACGATATGTGCGGGATTCTCTGTCAGTTCCTTGTCGAAAGCAACCATAATGCCCGAAGCTAATTGAGTGGCATTGCTATCACTAACTCCCAGAAAAACATCCGGTTGCCTCATATGGAGGTCGGCAAATAAAGAAGCGTCCAAACTGGTATCATCGCGTCTTCCGGTGTATACCAACCGGTAAGAGATTCTTCTACCTTGCGCCCGTGCAGCATCAATGGCACGTGTGATAGGCGCTATTTTCATAAAGTTAGGGCGGGCCCCGGCAACAATAGTTATTTTCATATCGCTCTTCTATCTATTTTTCTGAAAACAAAAGTACGCTTTCTTGCGGAATTATTTGTTCCTTTGCAGACAAAAAAAAGTAGTATATGCCAACATTCGTTCAAATTCTGGATTTTATAGGTACGTTTGCTTTTGCAATCAGTGGTATTCGTCTGGCTTCTGCCAAGCGCTTTGATTGGTTCGGGGCTTATGTGGTGGGCCTGGCTACTGCCATTGGCGGTGGTACTATTCGTGATGTATTGCTTGGGGTTACTCCCGGGTGGATGACGAATCCCGTCTATCTGATCTGTACGGCAATGGCTCTGTTATGGGTTATTTTCTTTGGTAAACATCTGATTCATTTGCATAATACATTTTTTGTGTTTGATAGTGTCGGTCTGGCTCTGTTTACCGTAGTAGGTGTGGGAAAGAGTATAGCTTTGGGATACCCATTCTGGGTTGCAATCATGATGGGTAGCATTACCGGTGCGGCAGGCGGTGTGATCCGTGATGTGTTTATTAATGAGATCCCTTTGATATTTCGTAAAGAGATTTATGCCATGGCATGTGTGGTAGGTGGTGTTGTATATTGGATGTGCCACCTTTTAGGACTGGACTCTGTCGTAACGCAAATTATAAGTGGATGCAGTGTCTTTGTAACGCGCATTCTGGCAGTAAAGTATCAAATTTGCTTGCCGATTTTGAAGGGGGAGGAGGAAGAATGATATATAAAGTGGGTTATAAGGTTACCCTCCATTACTTTACAATCTCATAACCTTATAACCCTACAACTCTATAACTCTTTCTCTTCCATTTCTCCCGAGAAACTTATCGATTCACGGTTTTGCATGTTGACGTTGATGCTGGTTGAACCATTGGGATAGATGGTTAAGCTGAACTTAAACCTGTCTTCCGGGCTACGGGCAATAAATTCGATCTTTGCAGCTCCCTTCTTATTCATTTTCATTTCGTATTTATCAAGGGGTGCTTTAAATATCAATCCGTCGCCTCCACCATAAGGGATGGAGTATGCGCGTCCATAGAAAGGCAGATACGAAATAACAGAATCATTTCTTATCTCCAGGGAATAAGGTGAAGATAAGTAGACAGTCTTACCACGGCGAGGATAGGCGGTACTCACACTAATTTTATACTTCTCCGATACAATCTGTTCTTTCACAGCTTGTTCTCTCTGTTCTTTTTGCTCTTTCTTACTTTGAGCAGAAACTCCGGATAAACCGATAATCAACAGGAGCATTAAGATAATAGTACGTTTATTCGTTTTCATATCGCTACTCTTTTTAATTACTAACATTCAAATATACTAAAATACAGATTAACTGTACTTTATTTAATGAAATTAAACAGAAAAAGGAGGAAGTAGTTATAATGTTTAATGTCCGGAAATGAAAATCCCTGCCTGTAATAAATGTATTACAAACAGGGATTGCATATTATCAGTTACTTTTCAGTTCTTAGAACAGTGCATCTTTGGTATTGAACAGTTTCTTCTCTGTTAATCTTACCACTTTACCGAATTTCTTCAGTTCTTCTACATTGATATCCTTCGGGTTACCCATGATACCGATAGCAATTGGTTTGTCTTTGATGTTTTCTTTATAATACTTCATTATATCATCAAAAGTCAAAGCATCAATTTTCGGTATGTTTTCAATAGCGGGATCCTGTGTATATCCCACTCTCTTATACTGTTCAAAGTATTGAGCTTTATCGCGGAAGTCCGGATGTGTAGTAAGTGCTTCCTGGCGCAGATAACTCTTGATATTGTCCATACGATCCGGATTTTCCGGCATATTACGCAACAAATCCATGTAAAGAGCTAATGCTTCATTGGCTTTGTCGTTTTGTGTTCCGATTTGCCCGATAAAAGTAGTTGGATATCCCGGAAGGATAGGCGTTGTAACTACTCCATAAGCGGTATAAACCATAGAACGCTTTTCACGAAGCTCACTTAATACCAGCCCGTTGAAATCTCCGGAGAAGTATTGGTAGAATGCATCGCGCAATACATCATCCTTTTTGTCATAGTTTGCTGTCGGCATGAAGAAATAGATCTGAGCTTGTTCTGCGTCTGAATTCGGCAGGAAATAAACCGTGTTTTCTGTAACGGGAGCAATTGGTTTCACTTGTGGTGAATCAGTTGGTTTTTCATTAGCCACCAACGGAAGGTTTTTGCTCAGGATTTCATATACATTGTCGAAAGGCAACGTACCTGTATAGTAGATTTCCGCTTCATAATTGGAGGCACGGTTGATATCGCCTGTCAGTTCTGATATCTGTAATTCCAGGATTTGTTTGTCAGTCAGTTCGTCTATGAAAGGAGATTTATCTCCATAACGGATGTACTGATTCAAAGCAGCACCCAGGGTCTGTACATTGTCTTTACGCTGTTGACGTGATCCTAGTGTACTACCTTTGATGCGGCTTAACTGTTTTTCGTCCAGTTTAGGCATTAAGATCTGGCGAGCAAGTAGTTGGCAGGCTTCCGGAAGATTGTTCTCGTATCCGCGCATTGAGATGTACAGATAGTCATCACCGGCAAATACATTACAACTGACATTCAGCTTGCTAAGTTCCTTTTTCAATTCTTGCGGTTCGTAAATTCCCATGATACCTGCATTATTCATTAAGCTGGCTGCAATACCAATTTTAGGGAATGTGCGTTCTCCCGCACCATATTTCAGTGTCAGGCTGAATACTTCGTTTTCCGAATTGGGAGTGTAGAACAGTTTAGAACGGTCATTGATCCGTTTAGTCTGTACTTCACCGAAATTCATAAATTTTTCTTCTACCTGACCGATAGGTAAGTTCTTGAATTGTTGTGCATAGAGTGACTGTTTGCCTACAGGAGGTTCGATAGGTTTGTATCCTGGTTTCTTTATTTTGGCATCTTTACTTAATTTGCCTTTTTCTATATAAAGAGCCAGATAATCATTGCTTAGGTATTGTTTGGCTACGCGCTTAATATCATCGATGTTGATGGCCATGATTTCATCTTTGTAGTTGAGTACCTGTCCCAGATCTTCTTCATTGATAAAAGCTTGTAAAAGAATAAGTGCTTTGTTTTCACTTGCTTCCATAACCTGATCAAATTCGCGGCACATATTGGTTTTGATGGCATTAATGATCCAATCTTCCACTTCACCATTAGCAATCTGCTGAATCGCTTTCAATGCTTTCTTCTCGGCACTCTTGTTTGATTCAAAACGTCTTTGGTTTTCATCATACAATGGAGTTACTGCTATTTTGCAACGACCTTGCTGACGATTGGCTTCCAGAGATGCGGAACCATTTGTTATTTCACCATCAATTGATAGTTTATCGAGTGCTCCGGTAGCACTACTGTTGTGTAATAATGCAAGTGCTATTTCCAGGGGTTTTTCATCCGGATGTCCGGCTGGCACACCTTTGTAAATCATACATACTGATGGATATTGACCAATTTTAGCCGTATATTGTGTACGCCCTTTGATATTCAGATCAGGATAGGTTTTACGTTCGGGGGTTGCTTTTTGAGGAAGACGGCCGAAAGTAGATGCTATTCTTCCACTGATCTGGTTGGCATTTACGTTACCTACCAGAACCAATACCATGTTTTCTGCTGTGTACCAGTCATTGTAAAACTTGATTAACTGGCTTAACCGAGGGTTTTTCAGATGTTCGGGCAAACCAAGTACCGAACGTGAGTAAGGGTGTCCTTCGTACGCTTTACTCTGAATAAAATCGTATTGCACGCGCCAAGGATTATCCTGCCCGCGGTTGTATTCTTCATATACCGTTTCCAACTCAGATTGGAAGGTACGGAATACCGGATTCAGAAAACGCTGAGAAGAGATTTCCAGCCATTTGTTAATCTGAAAAGCGGGGAAAGAATTATGGTAATAGGTTAAATCCATACCTGTAGCAGCGTTTAGATTTTTACCTCCCATACTTTCCATCAGGTTAGAAAATTCGTTAGATACGCTTACCTTTCCGGCCTGAATAGTCAACTCATTGATTTCTTTACCAATGGCTTCTTTTTTTACCGGATCGGATTCATCGGCCATTTCATCATACTTGGCGATGATTTGTTGGTAAATAGGTTCTTCTGCAGCCCAGTCGAGTGTACCAATTTTGTCGGTTCCTTTAAACATTACATGTTCCAGATAATGAGCCAGTCCGGTATATTCGGCAGGATCGTTAACTGCCCCTGTACGTACTCCTACCAATCCGAATACGTCAGACTTCGTGTTGTCTTCCCATATATATACGGAAAGGCCGTTTTTCAGCTTAAATGCTTTCAGTCCTTGCCCAAATGACGGGACAGAAACTGCTATCGCAGCCAAAAGGATGAGAGATTTGATTAGTTTCATAAAATAATTAAATAAAGTGTTTTTATGTATATGTAGGCAAAGCTATGAAAAAATCACAAAAGAACTACGAAAACCTCGGAAAAATAACATTGTGATTACAAATAAGTAATACATCACAATTGATTATTATTGAAACGCAGATAAACGCGGATGAACGCAGATTTTCTGATGGAATATTGTTTTCAATCATAACGCAGCAATCTAATTAGTGAAAATCTGCGTTCATTTGCGTTTTAATAAATTCGTATTTATATGGCAAAAGTTTTTATATGCTTTAAAGATGAGGTTATGGACGTTTTTAGAATTGTTCCAATACCTCAATTCTCTTTTTAATAGGAGGGTGGGTTGCAAACAGCCCACTGAGTCCGCTGAAACTGCTCTTTGCCTGTTTGCCCGGATGTTCTATGAAAAGTTGGGCTACATCTTCCCGTTTTACGGCTTCAATATCAGGATCGGCTGAAATCTTACGCAGTGCACTGGCAAGGGCAAGCGGGTTCTTTGTCATTTCGGCAGCACCTGCATCTGCCATGTATTCACGTTTGCGTGAGATGGCAAAACGCATAAGACTTGCAAAAAAATAGCCAATGGCGGCTACAATGAGAGCAATCAGAATCAACACAATAACACCGTTTCCTTTGCTATTGCTACTACGCGCACGCGAACTATAATAAATAGAACGTATGGCAATCTGCGCCAACATAGAAAAGATACCAACGAATACGATGGAAACAATCAGTAAACGCACATCCCGGTTACGAATATGGCTTAATTCATGTGCTATGACTCCTTCCAGCTCCTGATCGTCTAATTTCTCAATAATCCCACGGGAAAGTGTAACAGTGTAAGTACGCTCATTAATTCCACTGGCATAGGCGTTCAGAGAAGAGTCATTGATGATGTTGATCTTCGGCATTTTCATACCTTGTGACATACAGAGGTTCTCTACCAGGTTATAGATGCGCTTGTTCTCCTTGCGTTCCAGTGTCTTTGCTCCGGTAGCAGCTTTGATAATGCTTGTGTTGGCAAAATAGGCAATAAGGAACCAAATCGTGACACCTCCTATTATATAAGGTATAGATTGGAGGAATATGTCATTCACCATATCCATACGACTATAGTCCACATACTGCTCTTGCGTAAGCATTACCAGCAAATAACAGAATAGATAGGAGAGTACCCCTACTAAACAAGGAAACAGAAACAGCAGAAATGCGGAACGGATATTATTCCGGTTCTGTTGTGTTTGAATTCCGACGTATTGCATGATTTATCAATTATCCGTGAGGAGTTTAGAAATTAATTTTAGGGGCTTGTTCCAGATTGGCACGCTGTTCTGTTCCCAGGTCGAACATAATTTCTTTGTGGAAGCCAAACATACCGGCAATCAGGTTGGAAGGAAATGTTTGGACAGCATTGTTCAGCTCCTTTGTAGCTGAGTTGAAATAGCGGCGGACTGAAGCCAGCTTGTTTTCAACATCTGATATTTCTTCCTGTAACTGAAGGAAGTTCTGATTTGCTTTTAAATCAGGATAAGCTTCCAGTGTAATCTTCAATCCCGAAAGAGCAGATGTCAATTGATTTTCCGCATTAATTTTATCGTCAATAGTACGTGCGTTGACTGCTCCGTTACGAGCCTGTATAACCCGGTCTAACGTTTCTTTTTCATGAGTGGCATAGCCTTTTACGGTATCTACCAATTGTGGTATCAGGTCATGACGTTGTTTTAACTGTACATCTATATCTGCAAATGCATTTTCACGGTTATTTCTTAATTTTACCAATGAATTGTACATCGAAGCTACCATGATTCCGAGTATGACGATAATTCCTAAAATGATTAATAGAGTCATAATTTTGTGTATTTGTTAGAGTTATTAATACTTTCAAAGATAGGTGAAAGTGATCATTCTTGCAATAGAACAGAGAATAAAAATCATCAGTAGCACCCAATAACTATCAAAAAGCACCTAAAAACTGTTTTTTGATAGTTTTTACCCCAAAGAAAGACGAATTCCCCCCTACTGAAGTCTAAAAATACCTTTAAACTTGCAACATCGATAAAGAAACGAAATATTAACCGTAAAAACCATTAAGTATGAAAAGTTTAAGTTTTAAGAAAGATTTAATAGGAGTTCAGGAAGAGTTGCTTCGTTTTGCTTATAAGTTAACAGCTAACCGTGAGGAAGCAAATGATTTGTTGCAGGAAACATCACTAAAGGCCTTGGATAACGAGGACAAATATATCCCGGATACAAACTTCAAAGGATGGATGTACACTATCATGCGTAACATCTTTATTAATAATTATCGTAAGATTGTACGCGATCAGACTTTTGTAGACCAGACAGATAATCTTTACCATTTGAATTTGCCGCAAGATTCCGGATTTGAAAGTACAGAGGGGGCTTACGATCTTAAAGAGATGCGCCGTATTGTTAATGCATTACCCAAAGAATATAAAGTACCTTTCTCTATGCATGTTTCAGGATTTAAATATCGTGAGATTGCAGAGAAACTTGATTTACCACTTGGTACTGTAAAAAGCCGTATCTTTTTCACACGTCAGAGGCTACAACAAGAATTGAAGGATTTTGTTTAATCAATAGGTATAAATTAGATAGATTTTTAAACTGAAAGAGAATTAGCCGTGTTTATTTTAATTTGTGGTTTTAGACGGCTTGTTATTGTTTAATTGTAAGAAATAAGAAGATGAATTCTTCTTATTTCTTTTATTTTGTAACAATATGATATAAAACATATCCTTTTCACTAAACTTTTTTAGATTTATTTTGTCTTTATGTCAGATAACTCTGTATATTTGTAACAGATGATATGTTAACCAAATTATGTAAAATCACCTTATTAGATTACGGCAATGAAAAAGGAAATTAAATTCAGTCTCGTCTATCGGGACATGTGGCAATCGTCCGGTAAATATCAACCTCGCGTAGACCAGTTAGTGCGAATTGCTCCATTGATTATAGAAATGGGCTGTTTTGCCCGTGTCGAAACCAACGGAGGAGCTTTTGAACAAGTAAATCTGCTGTATGGAGAGAATCCGAATAAAGCCGTACGTGCATTTACCAAACCTTTTAACGAAGCAGGCATTCAGACTCATATGCTTGATCGCGGACTGAATGGTTTACGTATGTATCCTGTACCGGCTGATGTACGGCGATTGATGTATAAAGTAAAACATGCCCAGGGAGTGGATATCACCCGGATATTTTGTGGGCTGAATGAGGTACGTAACATTATTCCTTCTATTAAGTATGCTCTTGAAGGGGGGATGATTCCCCAGGCTACTCTTTGTATTACCCATTCTCCGGTGCATACCGTTGAATATTACGCCGATATTGCCGATAAACTGATAGAAGCCGGTGCACCTGAAATCTGCTTGAAAGATATGGCAGGTATCGGTCGTCCCGGAATGCTGGGCAGACTGACAAAAGCTATTAAAGAGAAACATCCTGAAATAATTATCCAGTATCATGGTCATAGCGGGCCAGGTCTTTCAATGGCATCTATTCTTGAAGTTTGTGAGAATGGGGCTGATATTATTGATGTGGCTATGGAACCTATGTCGTGGGGAAAAGTTCATCCGGATGTAATTTCGGTACAGGCGATGCTTAAAGATAAAGGCTATGATGTACCTGAGATCAATATGAAAGCTTATATGAAGGCACGTGCCATGACTCAGGAATTTATTGATGACTTTTTGGGATATTTTATGGATCCTACTAATAAGCAGATGTCATCTCTTCTTTTAAAATGTGGTCTTCCTGGTGGGATGATGGGATCTATGATGGCTGATTTGAAGGGTGTTCATGCCGGGATTAATATGATATTGAGGGGCAAAAACGAACCGGAACTAAGTATTGATGATCTGTTGGTAATGCTTTTTGATGAAGTAGAGTATGTATGGCCCAAACTCGGTTATCCCCCATTGGTAACACCATTTAGTCAATACGTGAAGAATGTGGCATTAATGAATGTGATGCAGCTTGTGAAGGGTGAAGAGCGCTGGACGATGATTGACAATCATACCTGGGATATGATTCTGGGAAAGAGTGGACGTTTACCGGGCCAACTTGCTCCTGAAATTATTGAACTGGCAAAATCTCAAGGATATGAATTTGTGGATACTGATCCACAAGCGAATTATCCGGATGCTTTGGATGATTACAGAAAAGAGATGGACGAGAACGGTTGGGAATATGGAGACGATAATGAAGAGCTCTTTGAATTGGCTATGCACGACCGTCAATATCGTGACTATAAATCGGGAGTTGCCAAAAAGCGCTTTGAGACTGATTTGGAACATGCAAAAGATGCCGCCATGGTAAAGAATGGTTACTCTGAAGAAGAGATAAGAAAGTTGAAACGTGCAAAAGCCGATCCTATCATTGCTCCGGATAAGGGTCAGGTACTTTGGGAAGTATCAGTAGAAGGTCCTTCCACTGCACCGTTTATCGGTCGTAAGTACCAGCATGACGAAACGTTTTGTTTCCTTTCTACACCATGGGGTGAATATGAGAAGTTGTTGACCGGATTTACAGGTCGTGTTGTTGAAGTATGTGCCCAGCAAGGAGCCACTGTTAATAAAGGAGATGTGATAGCCTATATTGAACGGAGTGATATATTTTCCTGATCATCAATAGAATATAAATAAAAAAGGGAAGTACTTGCTTTTTAGTACTTCCCTTCTTTATATTATTCCGACTACGGTTTGAATTTTACGAGTTGCATACCTATCAGTTTATCATATCGTTCGCCAAATGCACGATTGTATATCAAAATCAGATATTCATTTTCTGTTTCATAATAGTTTCCTTCTATAGGCCCGGTTTCGCCTTTGGTACTTCCATTGGGTACATACAGATATTGATAATTATATGCCCCCTGTTTCAACAATTGTACCGACTCATACGAATAAGTCTCTTTGTTGTATTTCATCTCACTCTGCAAATTGAAATTATCATAAGTGAATTCTCCTTCCAGATAGAGTTTACCATCTATAAAAGGATCTTCCCAGGGAAGGCTGAAATGCACAAAAAAGTAATCGGCTTCAATATTATTATCCGTTGCGTCATCGTAACGAATCAGATAACGTCCGTTCTGATCTTCATCATAGCTGTAGTTTTTTGTACGCGGTTCACTTGGAAAGAGTGTTGCGTGATAATAAGGATCGTGGAACTGTAGGCTTGTTACTCCCATATTTGCATAACGTGTGCTGACTGTCTCAAATCTACGGTATTCATTTCCGGCCGGAAATATCAGGGCACGATTGTGTGTATAACGCAGTTCATCGGGACCTACATAAGTTGGCGCTACTCCTGTTACCATGTTGTCCGTACGTCCATCCTGCATCACTTGTACTTTTATTTCCTGTTGCGGATTTCGGATTGTGTATCCTTTGTAATTAACATTGAAGCTAACTTGCTGGTGTCCTTTGTTACGGTCTATTTCTGTATCACTGCTTACTACAGCCGATACATTGACTTGTTTATCCAGTATCCGGAAGCAGGTCTTGAAGATGGGTTTACTGCTATCAGAATCATCATAAACAGTCACAATATAATTACCGGATAATGTCATGCGCACTTCATCATTGGGCAGTTTGAGGCGATAGTGTGTATAGGGCATCGTAGTATTGACAGATGTTTCGTAGTCTTCAATCGGGTTATTGTTAAATCCGTCCAGATAGTCTATATCCGAAAGGTTGGAAGGAGTCCAATCTACATTGGCATGAGAGAGAACATACTGATAACGATGATAGTCATGTGAAAGTTCGTCGAAAGATATTTCCACATATTCTCCGGCTTCCAGCGTTATAATTGCCGGGGCATTATAATTATCGTTGGCTATTACCTGCACCGTTTGTATATGCGGAGCGTATACTTCTGTACGTTGTGCTCTCATTCCGACTGACAGGCAGGCCAGAGAGAAAAGAAGTGGGATGTATTTCTTCATAAGAGTTATAATTTTATAGATGAATACAGATTAGGAGGCTATCGCTTCTTTTTCTTTTGTGGTTTAGAGGCCTTTTTCTCTTTTTCTGCAGGTGGAAATTTAGGGACCAGGTTCATCAGTCTCAATATCTGTTTTTGTCGCTTCAGGATGTAAGATGACGGATGAGCCGAATCAAAACGTATCGGATTAGGAAGCGTGGCAGCAATGAGGGCACATTGTCCTTTGGCCAGTTTGGCTGCTGTTGTATTGAATTTATATTTCGCAGTGGCCTGTGCTCCGTAAATACCTTTACCCATTTCGATGGAATTGAGGTATACTTCCATGATTCGTTCTTTTGACCAAAATGTTTCGATGAGAAAAGTGAAATAGACTTCTAACCCCTTTCGTACCCATGATGATTGTGGCCAAAGAAATACATTCTTTGCAGTCTGTTGGCTGATGGTACTCGCGCCTCTTTTCCTTTTTCGTTTCTCATTTTCTTTGATCGCTTTTTCTATCTCTTTGAAGTCGAACCCGTTGTGCTCTGCAAAACGGTTGTCTTCGGAAGCGATGACTGCCATAGGCAGGTAGGGGGAGATTTTATCAAAAGAAACCCACGTGTGTTTGCACGTGGGCTTATCTCCTGATGCTATCTGCTGCATGCTTCGGATGACCATTAATGGAGTAACATATACCGGAACAAACCGATAGATGATAACTGCAAGCAAAGTCGATACGAAGAAAAAGAGCAGCAGATTGCGTATAAAACGAAGTATTTTACTTACCGGCTTCTGCATTTTTAATCATCTGCTCACTGGCATACATATAAACTTCCACACGACGGTTTTGAGCTGCAGTCAGCGCTTCGTCATATTGTGAATAACCGACTCCTTCTACTGTCTTAAACTGAGAAGGCTGAACACCGCATGACTGAAGGTAATTTTCTACTGCATAAGCACGATTGTTAGAAACCTTTTGGTTAGCTTCCTGCGTACCTACTTTATCGGTGTGTCCGATAATAGCAATATCTATGGTCGGGTCACTTTTCAGTACACCTGCAAATTCACGCAGTGATTGTTTGGCAGTATTGCTCAATGTTGAAGAATTGAAACCAAAAAGAATACCGGAATCAAATGTTACTTTCACAGCAGCCAATCCGTTATTATCGGTGATCTGTTCTACCTGTGCACCTTCAATTCGTGCAGCTTCTTCTGCTTTTTTATCCATTTTTCGACCAATCAGCACACCTGCGGTACCACCAACAGCTGTTCCGATAGCAGCACCAATAGCGGCACCTTTACCTTTACCGGCAATTCCACCGATGATTGCACCCAGAGCAGCGCCTGAGCCACCACCGACTATTCCGCCCTTGGCAGTATTGTTCATTGTTCCACAGCTTCCGAATACTAAGGCCATACTCAAGAAAAAGGCCATAAATTTAATCTTTTTCATACTTTTATTAAATTAATATTAGTGATAAATCTTAGAACGGGGCAAAGATAAAGAAAATATTTAGTTGCGTTGTCGTTCCTTTACTTCAAAAACAATCATCTCTTATATTTTGTTGACCGAAAGTACTTTTTTACGTATAATTGCAAACCATGTCAGCAGTATCAGCCCTTTAGCTACTGTAGTAACACATACTGCCCACCAAATACCTTCAACTCCCATCCCTAAACGGACAAAGAAAATGGCAAGTGGAATGCGCATATAGTTGCATGTAATGCTGATGATAGCCGGCGGAACTGTACGTCCGATACCATAAAAAACTCCTTGCATAGTAATTTCCAGCATCATGAATAGTTGCGAATAGCCGTCTATCCTTAGGAATACCCCTCCTGCTTCATATGCAGCCTGCTCCGGTACAAAGATAGCAAAGATCTCATTGCCAAAGAATACAAACAGCAATGTGCAAAACGTTCCGAATACTCCTGTCATCCATAAGGTCATATGCCAGGCACGTATAACCCGCTCTGTTCGTCCCGCAGCGTAGTTTTGTGCAATGAAAGCACTTAGCGCAGTTGAGAACCCCTGTGAAGTATTCCAGGTTATGGCTTCAATTTGTCCGCCGGTAGTAAAAGTCATCAATCCGATATGGCCACCATGCGTTGAAGCTGTGCGACAAAGGAACATATTGACAAAAGCAAACAGGGTATTGAGAGTTGCTACTGGCAGTCCTAATTTTAAAATACGGTGCGTATATTTCTTTTTTAATCGGGTGAAGAAAGGAAAACTACCCAGCAGTGCATCACGGCAACGCAACTGATATACAAAAACGCCAAATACGGTAGCTTGTGATAACCAAGTGGCATAGGCGGCTCCGTTTGTTCCGAGTCCCAAACCGAATATAAAGAGAGGATCAAGTATGATATTCATTATTAATCCCGTACCGCTGATATAAAAGGGTACTTTGCTCCGGCCTGCTGCATTATATATACCTGTGAAGGCAGCCGAAAGAAAAACAAAAGGTAAACCGGTAGATACAATCCTGAGATAGGAGATGGCATTATCCGTGATATGTGGTGCCAGTTCGTATATTCTGATTATCGGGCTGGCAAAAAGAAAGAGCAGTCCGCCCCAACAAAGAGAAATGATCAGTGCAATTGTAATATTATGTGATGCAAAATGACGTGCATCCTTTTGATTCTGTGCTCCTATGGACTGACCTACACTAACTTCGGAACCTACTTTGTTTAATAAAGAAATAGAACCGGACATCCATGTAAGGATCCCCACAGAGCCTATTGTAGCTACTGCTTCACTACCCAGACGTCCTACCCATGCCATATCTGTCAGGCTGTATGCCATCTGTATGAATGAGGTTGCCATAATCGGCATTGCCAGATTGAACAACTGGCGATTGATAGGACCTTGGGTTAAGTTTTTTATTCCTTGCATCGATATTTTTTTAGTTGGTCTTTTTGAAATGAGGCGCAAAGATATAAAAAACTATGCTCGGATATGCCTATCTTTGCTGCGATTTTTTTTCTTCTAAGCATAAAGCATGAATACAACAACTAAACCCTCCGTCTGGTTTCATCTTATGGCAGCAGTAACAGTTGCTATCTGGGGGACTACCTTCGTTTCAACTAAAATTTTGATTGGCTACGGTCTTTCTGCCACTGATATCCTGTTTTACCGTTTCATCATGGCTTACATTTGTATCTGGTTCTTTTCGCCCCGTGTTTTGTGGGCTAAATCATGGAGGGACGAAGGCATTTTTGTACTCCTCGGACTAACGGGCGGTTCGCTTTATTTCATTGCTGAGAATACAGCTCTTGGCATGACACTTGCATCCAATGTATCGCTTATCATATGTACTGCTCCGATATTAGCGGCTTTTCTATCTTTCTTTTTTTATAAAGGTGAAAGATTGAAACCGAAACTGATTATCGGTTCTTTGATGGCATTGGCTGGTGTGGCTTTAGTAGTATTCAATGGTAGTTTTATTCTTCGTATCAGTCCGCTGGGGGATATCCTGACTTTAATTGCTGCTTTGATGTGGGCCATCTATTGTTTGTTGCTGAAGCGTATGAATTCTAATTACTCTACTCTTTTTATTACGCGTAAAGTTTTCTTCTATGGTATATTGACATTGCTTCCCTTTTTCTTCTTTTATCCTTTGCAGACAGATACCACTATCCTGTTTCAACCGTTGGTGATTGCGAATTTATTGTTTCTGGGAGTCATTGCTTCCATGCTTTGCTATATAATGTGGACATTGGCTGTGAAGCGTTTGGGGGTGGTATGTGCAGCCAATTATATTTACGTTGTACCATTGGTTACACTGATTACTTCTGCTGTTGTAATAGATGAACGGATTACTTTAATAGCGTTGATTGGGTGTGCTTTTATTCTTAGTGGAGTGTATCTGGCTGAGAGATGATTTAATAATGTGCCAATATTATAATGTGTCAATATGCCAATAGGAGGACACTATCATTGAATAAAATAAAAAGTCTGAATAGCCCGGGAGAAAACAGATATCTGGTTGTATTAATACAGAAAGAAGTCATCACCTTTTCATAGCAAATATCAGATATATGGAAATTGAAATTGTAGAAGCATTACAGAATGGCGATCATAAAGCTTTTGAAGATATATTTATTGCTTATTTTGGGAAAGTTAAGTATTTCCTAAACGGACTTTTAAAATCAGAAAGTGATGCGGAAGAACTGGCACAGGATATTTTTGTAAAGTTATGGATAAACCGTCAGTCTATAAATCCACAGAAACCGTTTAATGCTTATATATATACTATTGCCCGGAATACTGCATTTAATTATATCAAGCACAAATCTGTTGAAGAGGCATTTCTGGAAAACTGTAATCATTTGGAAGAGGCGGACTGTTCTGATGAAATTCTTTTTGCTAAAGAGATCAGCTTACTGGTAGAAATGACTGTGTGCAGAATGCCCTCTCAGCGGAGTAGAATTTATCGTATGAGTAGGAACGAAGGTATTCCTAATGATGAAATAGCCGGTAAATTGGGGATATCAAAAAAGACTGTGGAAAATCAGCTTAGTTTGGCTTTGCAGGAAATAAGAAGGGTAATATCTGCTTTCCTTTTATTATTTATCTGAAAAAAAATGTTTTAGGTCGGGAGTGGTTGATGATAGAGTTGTATCTATAGTATAGAACATAACCAAAGTTGGTTATGGAGTATTTGATAAAAAACATAGCCATGCAGTTAAAAGAAGCACTTTTCATTTTCGGATTACTATTGCCGGCATTGCCTTTACAGGCTCAATCCGAACATACTCTCACAGAGGTAAATATTTATGATAAGCTTCCTGAAAGTTCCGGGTTACTTATTCCCTCCAAAGAACAGATCAAAATTGGTGCGGAATATTCTGTAAGCGAGAGTTCTTTTATGGATCCGGTCAGTGATTATTCCGGATACTATCCTCTGCCGGTTCAAATGCCCCCGAACACTTTCTCTTTCTTTTCTGACTACAGCAGAAACGATATTTTTGCTATTTCCAAACATACATTTATATTTTTAGAAGGTGAAAAATATACTTATCAGAATTTGGGAAGCTATATTTCGGCTTTTGGTGCAGTGGGATTAAAAATAAATAGTAAGCTTTCTATAATGGGAGGACTGCTTGCCTTGAAGCAATTTACCGGAATGCATTCTTCAGATCGTTCCGGCACAAGGTTTCTGTTTCGTTATCAGTTAAGTGATAGAGTAAACTTTGATATTTGGGGGCAGTACTTAACTGATGTGCTTAATGATGTATCCCGCTCTTCGTATCGGTTGTTGCCTAAGACAGAAGCAGGTGCGGCGGCTACAATGAAGATCGGAAACAATTCGCAGGTTGGAGTAACTACGCGGTATCAATATGACCCATACAAAGAAAAGTGGAATAGTGAATCAAGTGGTAATGTGAAAATAAATTTTTAAGTGTATGAAACCTGATTATATATCACGAGTTATTACTCAGTTTTTCACCCATTCTTATCCACCGAAAACAGTAGATGAAGTACAAAAGTGGATCGTTGACGAGAAATGGACAATGGAGAAAGATCGTTCATTGTATGCTGTCTGGAATGAATTACAGATTCAGCCGGATAAGTCTCTTTACACGTCACTTGAAAAAGTAAAATCAACGATTGGAATGAAAGAGGCTGTAAAGAAACGTTCTGTTTTATCTTTCAAATGGTTGCGTTATACAGCAGTAGTTATTCCGGTACTTTTATTTTTAGGCGGATATCTGTATATCAACAGGGAGGTACGAATGATAGAGGTAATCACTCTAAATAGCGAACAGAAGCAGTGTACACTGCCCGATGGGACGGTTGTTCAACTAAACTCGTGTAGCAAAATTATTTATCCTTCCGGATTTAGTGATACAATACGTACTGTAACGTTAGTAGGTGAGGCCTATTTCTCGGTGGTTCCTGATGCCGTAAAACCGTTTGTTGTGAAAACCAATCATCTGTCAGTGAAGGTTCTTGGTACTAAGTTTAATATTTGTGCTTATCCTACTGATGATAGAAGTACGGCTACCCTGAATAGCGGAAAAATACAGGTTGATGTAAGAGCGGGGCAAACAGACAGCCGCTATGTATTGAAACCCAGTCAACAGATTGTTTACAACAAAACAGATGAATCGGTATTGGTAAATACTGTTCCAACCGGGAGTTTCAGTTGGAAGGAGGGGAAGCTTATTTTTCAAGAGTCTACCTTTAACGATATGATGAATACACTTGAACGCCGGTATAATGTGATTATTCATTATGATAAGAAACTGTTTGCGAATGACTCTTATTCTGTTAAATTTATTAATGATGAGGATGTGAAGCAAATATTGAATGTTCTGCAAGATGTTGTAGGTGGATTTGAATACGAGATACGAAACAATGAGATAACACTGATAAAAAAGGAGGGAGGCAGATAGAAAAAAAGAACCGGAAAGCTGTTTCGAAGCCACTTCCCGGTTCTGAAAAGTCAGATATATTCCATTCTGTAAAATTAAAATAGTACTTAACTTTTCTATAATAAAAAATAGATATGCGTTTCTTAAAATCCAAAAATAAGAAAAATAATACGATCCCTAAAATTATCTGGTTGATAATTGCAATTTTTGTCTCAGTGACATCAATGGCACAAGCTGTAAAAATTTCAATTTCGGGACAGAATATCACAACAAAACAGGCTTTTGAACAGATAGAAGCACAAAGTAACTATACGGTAGCTTACAACATAGCTCAATTTGACGCACAAAGGAAAATAACCGTCAATGTAAAAAACGTAAGTTTGAAAGAGGCACTTACTTTTATCTTTAAAGATACCGGATTTACTTATAAAATTAACGGTTTACATATTATAGTCGTTCGTGAAGCCTCCAAATCTTCACCGGATACAACTCCAGCCGGTTCTCCGAAACAGACAATAAGAGGCGTGGTCAGAGATGCTGCATCCGGTTTACCTGTTACTTTTGCAAATATAGCTTTGTTGAATATAATTCCCCAAAGGGGAGGACCAACTGATAGTCTGGGAAGATTTCGCTTCGCAAATGTCCCGGTGGGAAGATACGATCTGCAAGTGACATGTCTTGGCTATGAGCCTGCAATTATTAAGGAAATATTGCTTACTTCTGCCAAAGAAGCTTATTATGAGGTTACTTTGACTGAAGGTGCGCAAAAATTGGATGAAGTAATTGTACGGGCGAATATAAATAAGGAACATCCTTTGAATCCTATGGCACTGACCGGTGGGCGTATGATCAGTGTAGAAGAAGCTAACCGTTATGCCGGTGGTCTGGATGATCCGGCCCGTCTTGCTACTTCCTTTGCCGGTGTAGCCGGAAGTCCCGGAACAAATGCCATAGCAATACGAGGTAACTCTCCTCAGTTTTTACAATGGAAACTCGAAGGTGTAGAAATCCCGAACCCTACTCACTTTTCGGATATGATAGGCGTTGGTGGTGGTTTGTTTTCCGGTTTGAGTAGCCAGGTAATGGGGAATTCTGATTTCTTTAACGGGGCTTTTCCTGCAGAATACAGTAATGCACTTTCGGGAGTATTTGATTTGTCTATCCGAAATGGTAATAATGAAAAGTATGAACATGCTATCCAGGTTGGGTTATTAGGGTTGGATGTAGCTTCCGAAGGACCAATAAGTAAGAAAAACGGAAGTTCTTATATCTTTAATTATCGTTACTCAACAACCGGCCTGATGGAAGCTTTTACTGATAATACGGGGATTACTTATCAGGATCTTACATTTAAGATTAATCTGCCGACACGTAAAGCCGGAACATTTGCCATATGGGGAATAGGGCTTCTGGACGGAATAAAAAGTGACCCTTTGGAGCGTAATAAATGGGAGACGTATAGTGACAGACAACGCTCAGAAACATCAATGATAAAGATAGCGGGTGGAATTACTCATCGATATAACTTGAAGGACAATGCCTATTTTAAGACCTCGCTCGCTGCTACTTATTCAGATAATCATCCTGGATTAAAGCAGGTTGTTTCTGAAAATCCCTTGTTTTATTTACCTGTGGTGGATATGAAAAGTACGAATCTGGACATTGTACTGAGTTCGTACTTCAACAAGAAATACAGTTCGCAGCATACCAACCGCTCGGGCGTTACTATTACCGGGTTGTTATATGACCTGGATTTTAATCTGTCGCCCAATTTCGGATTGAACAAACCTATGCAGAAGATTGCTAAGGGAGACGGACATGCTATTGTAGTGTCGGCATATAGTAATTCTGTCATTAAACTAACAGATCTGCTGACGGCCAATTTAGGGGTGACTACCCAGTTTTTTACGCTTAACGACCATTGGACTATAGAGCCTCGGTTCGCTTTAAAATGGGATTTTTTACCATTTCAATCATTGGCAATAGCTTATGGCATGCATAGCAGGCGGGAAAAGTTAGATTATTATTACATAAAAACTCCACAGACCGGCGATAGGGAGATAAATAAGAACCTGAATTTCGCCAAAGCGCATCATTTCGTATTAACCTATGATTTTGGCATTTCTAAGAATACTCATCTGAAGATAGAACCTTATTATCAGTCTTTGTATAACATCCCTGTGGAGCCAGGTACTTCATTCTCTATCATTAATCATGATTTCTATTATCTGGACCGCCCTTTGGTAAACCAGGGTAAAGGACGAAATTATGGAGTGGATATTACATTGGAACGCTATCTGACCCAAGGGTATTATTATATGCTTACTGGCTCGGTATTCAAGTCGGAATATTGCGGCGGAGATAAGATCTGGCGTAATACGAGACTCGACCGGAGGTACCTGTTCAATGCTTTAGGTGGTAAAGAATGGATATGGGGGAAACACCGGCAACATATTTTTAATGCCAATCTCCGTATTTCTTATCAGGGAGGAGATCGCTATACCCCCATTGACGAAGCTGCATCAATGGATAGTAAAGATATTGTCTATGACGAGACACAAGCCTTTAGTAAACAGTTTTCACCTGCTTTTACTGCCGATTTAGGTATGAGTTATAAACTAAACAAAAAACACCTTTCGCATGAATTTGGGTTTCAATTGCTAAATGTTACCGGATATACAGGGCAACATGGATATCAATATAACGAACAAAAGAATAAAATCGAAAAAATAAAGGTTAGTAATATGTTGCCCAATCTTAGTTATAAAATCCAATTCTAAGTCTGGCCAGCTTCTGCTTTAGGAAGTTACAACTATCTATATCTTTATTTACAAAATTACGTATTTAATAGTGTGTTAATTAGGTAGTTTTATATACAAAGAGTACGTAGTTTTGTGGTCTAAAAGTACGTATTCTTACAGTCAGAAGATATATAGATATAATTTCCCGTTAACAATGTTAATTTCAAACGAATATCCCGATCTATACTTACACCTGACAATCTTTAATCAGAGTTGCCATTGGTAGGTAATATTTTATTGGGTTATTGTAAATTATTTTAAAATAATTAAAAGAATAGGGATTGATGTATGTAAGATGAAAAAATAATACATTTTTAATCTTTTGTAACACTTTGTTTATCAGCTGGTTACGTGGCTTATCTTTTTCTCTACGACAATCATTCAGATTGTCGTAGAGTTTCATCCCATTTATCGTAGAGTAACGGGGTGAAACTCTACGATAAATGAATAAGATGTTTATAAGATATGACAGAAATAGTAAATTGTAGAATGATAACTTGCTTATTTTGTAATAAAAACTTATGTTGTAATAATGGGGTTGTTATAGGACTATAATCAAAATCTTTGGTTATGATACGAGTTGATGAATAGGAGAGGAGGAACTCAATATTTATACATTGATTTCCGATTCCAGTTGTTTAAAGTTGCGTTTTAATATTAATGGAACAATAGTCTGATGAAATGGTTTTATTATGAAAAAGTAATATTTTCCTAATTTATTATTCAACTTGACGATGGTTGTTACTGTGATCTTTTTTTCGTTTTCATTGTACTTACTTTGTTCCAGAAGTAGTGAAATTCTTAGGTCCAAATGTTTATCATCTTCGCCAAGGATAATTTCTGTTGCTGTTTTACCATATACTTTGAATATTCCGGCCCGTGTTCCTACTTCGTATTTATTACTATCGTTGTCTTCTTTTTTGGTGATTATAGAAGGTGTTTTTAGTTTAAAGAGTGATGCTATTTTATTTCTTAGGGCAAATAGTCCTTCAAACCATTTTGGACCAGGCTTGGCAAATGCTTTCACTATTTCAGGGATATCGATCCTGTTTTTCTTATCTATGATTGTATATTCATAACTATCAATGTAGTCATAGGCCGAATTATCGAAATGCAGTAATGATTCTTCTTTCATCTTCTCTTTAATTTTATGTTGATATGATAGCTGTTATAATTTAGATCTTAATGAGAGTTACTCTAATTCCTCTGCATAGATATTGATTGTTTGCAATGCATTTAGCACATCAATTGGAGTTATCTCCAAACATTCTATCCTTAGTATCTTTTCCCAGTCTTCTAAATCTACGTTCCATTTATGAATAGTAGGATATTGGGTAAAAAGGGTTTTGATACGCTTTATATCCTGTTTATTTTTTATTGATGTTCGGAATATAAAAATTTGATTTTGCATATTTTATTTTTTTAGCTGATTTAGTTCATGGGCAGGTTACTAAACATTTTAAACATTCCACACAATGATATCGACAAAGCGGATGAAGTCTGCACCTAATCATTTTAATTTCTGTTGAATCACATTTTCTATAGGCATAGGTAGAATAATAAATTAGTTTGATGATGATAGTTACTATTTTAGGTGTAAAGATAAACCGAATAATTCTGCAGTGAGAGATTATTTGACGAACTACCTTGTTACTTATGACAAAATGTATAATATAAGCGACTAATGCTCATATAATAGTCATAATACCTAATGATTTTTATCATATCAAATTAGTTCTGTTATTGGGAATGCAAAGATAAGTCAGGTGTTCTTTTGTCATATTGAAAATAAAGCCATATATTTGTCCAAAAGCGACAAATGTATGTTTATTACAGCCGGATTGTTAAATATGCTTTTAAAGCATTTTAGAACTACGCATGCCGAATTATCTGAAGTTCTGGTGGAATTGAAGTATGATTATGCGATATTACAAAATCCGACAGCCAAAATTGATGCCAATATACTGGGGTTATATCTGGAATATATTGTTAAAAAGACAGGTAACTCCAGAATCGGTTTGGAAACGGGATTCTTGTTACCGTTTGTTTTGACCGGAAGTTTCTTTAATATTTTCAATCAAAGTAAAACGGTGCGTGATATTTTTGAGAATGATGCACCATTTGACCCGGCAATAAATGACATATATACATTTGTGACGAAAGAGGATGATATTAATTTTTTTCTTGAAATATCGATAGAACCCCGGTTCGAACGATTGTATCCGATAGCTTCCAGACAGTGGATTGAAATGCAATGTGGCTTTTTTCTCCAATATGCTTATAGTTTTACAGGGCGGTTTCTGTACCCTATTCTTGTGTATTCTATGTATAAGGAAGAGGGGAGGAGGGATAAACTTGAAGAGTATTTGGGATGTCCTGTGATATTTAATCATGATCGGTTGATTCTTGTTTTTGATAAGACGGTATTGGATTTACCAATCATAACGGGAAATAAAGAGATGCTTGTGATTTTTGAAGACTATATGAATGAGATACAAATACAGGAAACAGCACAGAATCATGGCTTGTCTCAAACGGTTCGCAGGTATCTTGTGCATAGTCTTTTAAATGATGATTTATCTTTGAAATATGTTGCAAAGAGATTTAATATGAGTGAACGTAATATTCAGAGAAAGTTAAAGACAGAGGGTACTTCATATCAAAAGATTCTTGATGATCTACGTATGGAGTTATCTTTAAAATATTTGAGAGAAAAAATCTCCCTGACAGAAATCGGATTTCTTCTTGGATTTGAGAGCCAAAGTGCATTTAATAAATTCTTTAAAAAACATTTTGGAGTGCAACCATCCGCATATAAAGAGAGTAATTAAATTGATTATTTAAGGGGAAGATAAGGAATGAATGATATACTTTCCTTTTAAAGTTTATGATAGGATCCGGATCTTATGCTAATATAGATGGTCGTAACTATTTGATCAGATCCAGTAAAAAAGGTATTTTTATCTGTAATCAGTATAATTTATTAGTCTAATGACAATTGTAACTTTGCATTGTTTAAGTATTATGTAATAGGAAAATATAAATTCATTAATAAAAAAATGATCTGAATATGAAAGTATTACTAATAAATGGTAGTCCACGAAAGGGTGGGAATACTTATATTGCTTTGTCAGAAGTGGCTAAAACTTTAAATGAGAATGGAGTGGAAACAGAAATCGTTTCAATTGGGGTAAAGGCCATGCAAGGTTGCATCGCTTGTAATCGTTGCAGAGAGTTGGAACGATGTGTTTTTCAAGATGAATTGTACGATAGAATCAGAAAACAACTGGAAGATGGAATTGACGGATTAATAGTGGGTTCACCAACTTATTATGCAGGGCCTAATGGTTCACTGTGTGCTCTGCTTGACCGGGTCTTTTATTCAAGTTCGGATTTGATGAAGTACAAGCCTGCTGCAGCGGTAACTGTTTGCAGAAGGGGAGGAGCGAGTGCAACTCTTGACCGGTTGAATAAATATTTCACAATTAATCATATGCCTGTTGTTTCCTCCCAGTACTGGAATATTGTACATGGGATGCTACCTGGAGATGCTTTGCAAGATGCGGAAGGTTTGCAGACAATGCGGATGTTAGGTAAAAATATGGCATGGTTGTTGGAAAACATTGCTAAAGAAAAAAAGTATCCTGAAATAGAATCTGCTATCCGAACTAATTTTATTCGTTGATCTAAAGAAATCTGGATGTGTATATTTAATGGTTGATTTTCGGATCGGATAAGTCTGGGTTTTTAAATTCAAATTTATCCGATCTGAAAATTGTTTTCTATAACTTCTCCTTAAGCATAATTTATGATATACCTTCTAACAGGAAACTACATAATTTTCTATTCTACTTTATCTTTCGATAATATTTCTATCAATTGATATCTAATACTACTTCCATCTGCTGGAGGATTAGCTAATGTCGTTTTCTTTTTCTTCTTTTACTAACATACATTCAATAGGATCAGATGCTTCTCAAGGTTGATACATGCTCATTTCTGCTGAAACAAACATTTTAATGGTTTAAACTTTATCTTGTGAATCATCATTGTTTAAACAGCCTGCGAAGCAGAGTGTAGAAAGGAATAGTCAGAGTGTTCCGAATATTTTTTAGTTTTTATATCGTGTAGTTTTACTATTATATTATGTAAATACAAATTTGGTGTAAAAATTGCAAAGTTACATGATGAATCGAACTCTTATTTTTTTAAGACTGATTATTTATAGAATTGATTTGTAGATTCATTTTCTACTATGTAAGAGGTATGAGAAGAGTTTTTTCATTTCATAGGGAAGAAATAACTAAAACGGAAAAGTAATTATTTTGAAGATATACTGTTTAAAAAACTTGGAAAATATTTCTTGAATCTTTTTTTATAGATATATTTGTAAACTGAGTTGAAAAATCCGAGAAAAGATTATTCGTATTTAGAATCAGAGATTAAATGATAAATAGAATGGTATTCCTGATTTGGACTTGTATAAAAAAAACAGCACAACAAGTAAAGATCGAAATTATAGATACCAATTATTAAAATATAAAACTTAATCTATTGAAAATGGAATCACTTCCGAAAGAATATAGTTTACTAATGACCATTAACAAGTACATTGGAGAGTATTTTGCTATGACGGTCAATACGAAAACAGTAAGAAGTACAGATATATATGAGTTTTTGAAACATAAAGATGATTTTAGACAACATTTCGCATCAGCTAAAGAATTTAATGGTTTTATGCGTAGGATGCACGACCGGGGAGTATTAACTCAAATTATCAAGAATGTGAAAGTTGACACCTCTAATAAAAATTTTTATCAATGGCATTTCTTTCCTCCATTAAGAGTTTACTCTAAAAAAACGACGTCAGAAAATAAGAATATTGCAAGTTCGCATCCGGATAAAAGCCAGTTCTTTAGAGGAAATAAAAAATATCGGGCAGCCAATGGAACAATGGTCCGATCTATACAAGAACTCAATATAATGAATCGGTTATTGGCAGTAGAGATATTCGATGTTTATTATGAACGTCTTTTAGTTGCTGCTGGTAAAGAACGATACCCTGACTTTACCGTATATAATAAAGAAACTCGGACAGTCTTTCACTGGGAACATTTTGGAATGACAGATGATCTGGAATACGGTGAAAAGATGACCGATAAAATAGAATGGTATAAGCAGATTGGCTACAAGAGTATTGATGAGGGAGGGCGTTTTATTGTTTCCGTCTATCAAGATGAAGAGCATTTCATTGGGCTAATAGATAATATTATTGAGAAAATGAAGGTTATATCTATTCCATGTGGCTTTCTTAAAGATAACATATGATGATTTGAAATGGGAATCAATATATTTTCTGTAAATTGTTTAGAGTAGTATGTGATAATTGTGACTATTTCGTGTCTTAGGTCACGGACTTTATACAAAGAAAAAAGAGGGTACCCGTAACGGACATCCTCTTCTTGCAAAGTCGGGTAGCCAAAGGGTAGCCAAAACGACGACAAAGCGTACAATAGAAGGGAATAAATTAGCAACAATGCGGCACAAATCCGGCAAGTTTTTGACCGTACAATGGATGGTTAGAATTCTAAGGTTAAATATTTTTATACGATAGAGGAATATTTCTCTTTGTCGTGATATAATAATATCAAACCCTTGAAGCCTTAAACTCCTCATCAGTTTGATGATAATACAATCGGCGATAATCCTCTTTGTGAAAATACTGCCAATAATACATATTTCGTGGCAATTCTATCATCTGTTGTTTTAGACTAATGGCTTTTTTTGAATCACCCCAATATATTCTATTACAGAAATCTTCCCACCAACCATTCCTGATTTTATCGAAATACATTTCAAGAATCTTTTCGGTGAAAACATATCTTAAATGAGGTTTAATCGTGTACCCCTGGTTCTTGCACATCTTTCTATTAGTAGCTTCATTATCCTGAGGATTAACAAATAGATTGTATGCAAAGGCTGATAAAGAAATCTCTTTTGAATCGAGAATAAGATCTGATATTGGGCTTAATTCATCAACAGTGAATAGAAGTTGACCGCCATGCCATCGATCAATGATTTTTTGGTCCTCGATGGCATCATGTCTGAAAGGGATTGCAATGATACTCGGATTGACATTAATGTTCATTTTCCCTGAGTCTTGAAGGAAACCTTTTTGCTGACCGCTTCGTGGAAAAACCTGCAATCCGATTGAAGAGAACCCCTCACTTATAAATGTTGATGAGGGATGAACAGAGTAGTGGTAGATAACTCCGTATGGAATTTCGGGATTGTTAAAACGGCAGTATTTATCTGGTGCCAACCACTTGGTTGCACCAAAGAAGGCAGAAACCTCGATATCTGATGAAAAATCTAATAATCCCGTATTGAAGCCATAATGCTGTGCAAGTCCATAATAATTCATCTCAAAAAATATGGTCTTGCTGTATCCATCTAAATTAATACCAGCATCAAACATCCTGAATAGAGGGTGAGTTCTCAAAAGGAGAATAAATTCAGTAACCTTTAAATTTGCAATGAGTTTTTCTTCTTTCGAGCATCTATCAAACCCCGAAACAATCCGGGGATGGAAGGTGTTTTGCCCTCTATAAAGAAATGGTCGGTACATTAAATTAGGTTTAAGAGCAAAACGACCACTGTTAAGTCTCGAAACGATGAAGTCTTCGTTAGTCCCATTATTATCATAAGCTCCCCATGGATTATTAAGACCTAACTGTTTGAATAATCCTATTTGAGGAATCCCCATATCAATGCTATCCCATCCTCCTGAATTGATAAAAATATTCTCAACTGAATGACAAAATTCGACTACCTGATTTATATTTGGCAGTTGATTAATCTGACTTTGAGACAAATTCAAAACATTGTCCGTGGGACCTTCCAAATTAGAGTCCCATCTATGATTCGTATTTGGATTATAGCATGTTATCGTATTATTCATCGCTCGTTTTACAACATTTGTTAATTATCTTTGTACATTATGCTGTTTAAAGCCATATCAGTTGCGAAGCCTGTAAATCGACGACCTGTAGCTTTTATATCTCCAGTTAAAATATATAATCAATCGAGCATCCAGATTCCTTTATAAATGAGATGAATTTCTTCCTCAACATAGAAGACATATTAATGCTTCCAAACAGCAAATAGGAAATATGTAACCAACGTATCATACGAATATTAGATAAGAACATCGTTAGCACGAGTGTCCTTTCCTTTATATTTCAGGACCGATAGTTGTGTTATAACATCACTCGGGTCAACAATTTTCTGAGAATTATATGGACCTGAAGATGCTGATATTACATGAATGGCTTTGGGATTACAAATATCCAGATAAAAGTTATAAGTCGATCCATGATGTGGAATTTGAATTATTTCAGATCGAGGAAGAAGGTACTTATATACCACTTTCAGATTATTCATATACGAGCAAGCATTGTAATCACCGGTATATAGACAGCCATGATCCAAAGTTTTAGTCTGTCCGCTCCATACGACCATGCTATAGTCATTAATATTCTCTATCTCTGACTTTGAAAACACTCGTGCAAGGGAGTCTTTTATATTTTTAGCCTTGGTTTTCTGTAGAGCTTTTATTATTTCATCGGTAGTGGCTGACACTGGCAATCCGAGTTTTCCCATAAACTTAGCAAGTTCAGCCATAGTCATGATTCGCCTATTGTAAATCACATACTGCCAGTCATTTTGAATAAACTTCGCAACGTCTCCTTTAAAAACTATGTTATTCTTGATGCCGTCCAAGTTTATCACATTGTCATCTCCAGGATAATTTTCTTTATCCTCGTTTCCGATTTGAACCACAGTAGTATCTGGAGATACGTATGATATAAAATCTTGAGGGTTCAGTACAAAATCAGCATAATATATAGACCGAAGTGAGCTGTAGTTCAAGACTCTGGTTAGATTTGGAACCATGGGTAGGATTATTCTTCCCACATCAAATAATCCCAGAAGAAGCATAAGACCATTGATATGATCGTGGTGATAATGTGAAATAAAGAGATTATCTATATGTCCATGCTTTCCACCAGAAGCTTTTGTTATAGCTTTTTGGATTGCAGATTGGTTTTGTCCGCCACAGTCATATACACTTACTATCCCTTCGGTCTTTTCCAATGCAAAAAGGCCGTTACAAACTTTATAAAAATACCGTTCTACCATAGTTGTCATTTATACCAAAGCACCTTTTTTTAATGGCGTTATCATTATCCTGATTGGAAGCAGCGGTAGTGTTTTGCTGAGAGTGTTCGAAGCGAGTTTACTCAAGTTTGCAGCTTCGGATAACTATGCAAATTTAGCAATTTTTATCGCATAATTGCGTTGCTTGACGAAGATTTAGTATTTATGGGAGAATAATAGAGGTAGTATTTTGCTTAGAAGTGGTTAGACTCTTTGTTTTTCAATTCATGTCTAAATCAATATATGAACAATATATTTGGTTATTATGCGTTCAATTTGCACGATGAAAAATAACAATAGTCTCAAAGTTGTGGACTTTGAAGTTGTTGTATAAAGGCTTTTATATTTAGGAGTGATCAGTATCCTTTTTTGAGGAATTTACGATAGACAACACCGTTTGTCGTAAGTATTGCAGCTATGTAAACGCCATCGTTGATTGAAGTCACATCGACTCTATGTTCATAATTTTTCACGGAAATCAAAGTGACACCATTGGTCGATGGTGACATTATGCCTTGAATGAAAATAATAGCGTTCTCGTTGTAGGCAAACAACTATTTCAATGGCTCCTGCCATTGTTGATGTGGCTTTTTTCTTCTGGTTGAAGAATAATCTTACGTACTTATTCATAATGGTAACACAGCTACGGTAATACAAAAAACGTCCAAAAGGGGCTTTTTGTCTCCAAGTGTATCGCTTTTTTTCGTTTTTTTGATGGTGTTACCACCTTATATACGTAAGCATCCGATAAAGTACACTATAAAAAATGGCTGTATCTCCTTTCAAGGTAAGCAGCCATTATAGTTGTATCTCCATCATTCTTTATTCATTTCTTTCCATTTGTGTGGCAACATTTGTAGCAGTTCCTCATAATTTGCCTTCTGCATATATGGCATTCTTGCTATAACATCATTCAGATACGTGCGCGGATTTACTTTATGCGCTTTGCACGTCGCCAGCAACGAACAGACGACACTCATGCTGACGGCCGCCTGATGGTCTCCACAGAACAAGTAGTTCTTTCTACCCAATGTGATTGGTCGGATGGCATTTTCCGCCAGATTGTTATCAATATGGATACGTCCATCCTGCAGATACCTCATCATATTCTCCCAGCGGGTATAGGCATAGGTTATCGCCTTTCCGGTCAGGCTGTTTGGGCTGTATTTTATCCCTTCTGTTTCCATCCATAGTTTCAAGGCATCCATAATAGGTCCGGCAAGTTTCTGACGTTTTCCCATTCGTTCATTTTCTGTAAGCTGCTTCTGGTCACAGTCATGTTCTATACGATATAGAAGCTGTATTTCTTTTAAGGCATGTTCCGCCATCTGCCTGTTTTCAGCAAGTGCCTGCTCAAAATACCTGCGTATATGAGCCATGCAGTTAACAAGGCGCACATTCGGGTTGACCTTGAAAGCCGATTCGTAACCCTCAAAGCCGTCACATTGGAAATAACCCTTGAAGTCTTTAGCCAGTTGCCCTATCACCGTACCTGACCGTGATCCTTTGTCATAATGGAAAAGCACCAGTCGTTCGACTACCGCCCTGACCATCCACAAGTATTCCTTGTTGGTCTGATGTCCTGCCTTGTCCAGTACAGGTACGGTCGTTTCATCCCCCTGTATGTAGTCGGATTTCATGATTTCCTGCCTGAGTACCTCGTAAAGTGGCTTGAGAAGTTCAACCGCAGGCTTGAACCATCCGTCTATGGTACTTTCACTAGCCTTGAAGCCCAGGTGATGCAACTGTTTCACCTGGCGGTAGAAGGGAAGATGATACTCATATTTCTGCAGGAGTATCTCCGCCAAAAGTGTAGGTCCCGCTATTCCTTTGTATATAGGCAACAGCGGCATGGCGGCTATCTCCACTCCTTTTCTGCCGACCGGTGGAAGTGAAGTGTTGTCTTTAAGGGCATATTTGGGCCGTACAATCTCCTTTATATAAAGTTGTCCGGGCTTATGTTCCACCACACGGGTCACTTCCTCACCAATCTTCCTGTACAGTTCCAGGTCAATGTCTTCCGGCTCGATAATTACCCTTTCAAGTACGGGAAGACCTTCCATTATCCTGCGGTTATTCCGTTCCCGTTTCTTTTGTGATTGTCTGCACCGCTACTTCACGCGCTTTTTCCAGTTCAGCCGCATTATCAGGAAGAAAGTCACTGAACAGGTCAGGCTGGTTGGAGTCAAGAGACGGGAGTTTCTCCGACTTGTGACCGAAAAGCTGGCGGTTCAGCCATGCGACTTGAGCCGTCAGCTCATTGAGACGATTCTGTAAGGATTCATTCTGCCGGGTAAGCCTGATGATGGTCTCAACCTGGGATGCGTTCACCTGCTGCAGGGACTGCAGCATTGAGTTCATCTGTGAAAGCATCTCTTCCTGGGTCATAATCCGTTTCTTTTAATTACACTATAAATGTACAAAATATATCCCGGACAGACAAAAAATACGACATCTATTTTTATACGGTATATACATTTCGTTCCGCCCTCAGACGTCTCAAACGCTGCCCGGGAGATTCCCGGATTCCTTCCACCATAATGACAAGATCGCGCCATTCCATCGGATAGCTGCGTGACTTCTCATCATATGCGGGAACCTTGAAGTGACCGGCCTCAAGGCGCTTGACGTACATCACCAGACCGCTATCCTCGGCATGGAGAAGCTTCATCAACTTACGGCTGCTGCCAATGAAGATGAATACATCACCGTTCCTGACACTGCAGCCCATACGCTCGTGTACCACACCGCAGAGGGAACTGATCCCTTTGCGCATATCAGTCCTGCCGGGGCAGAGAAAATACCGCATCGTATCATTCAGGCAGAACATGGCAACAAGCGTATTGGTTAATCAAACGGGAAGCGGTCTCTTCCATACCGGCACCCAAATGGGCACGGACGCCATTAGGAAAAACAGAGTCATTCCGGAAACGGAAGAGGAGGAAGCAATACAGGGGGACTTGAGGCTGATGGGAGCTAGGAATGATTGGGGAGCAGATGTTTCGTGATCGGGAACACTGGAAGATTTACGTTTCCAATAATTGTACGTGGAGTAACTGACATGTTCACGTTGCAGAAATTTCAGAAGACTCAGACCGCTTAAACGATGCAGTTCCTGTAAAGAGGTAAATTGTTCTTGTGTCATAATGAAAATATGTTAGAAGTTCATGCAATATTGCAAAGGCAAAGGTGCAATGAAAATATGACAGAGAAAACGGGTACTTTATCGGATGCTTACTAAAAATCAATGCTTTCGGAATTATAAGCTTTGCATCAGTCACGTTTTAGTCCTTAAAAATAGTCCACTTCTGTCCGGTGTCTGTCTGCTTATATCTTGGGTTCAAAAGTATACATTCTTTTGAAATTATGCAAGTCTTTGATTATTAATATTTCAACTTAGGTGCAAGGTGCAAGCTATATATACATATATGCTTGCACCTTGCACCTAAAATTCACTTGTCCTAGAAAAACCTTAGAGATTAGTTTATTCTGCTTTATATTGTTTTATCATATTATCTATGGCAGATAATAGATTTTGAGAACCTTCAGTTTGTCCCCATATCTGCCAAAATTTGATCGTTTGGCTAGATGGTTTAATAGAGGGTTCATCAATTCTGATTCTAGAAGGGAGTAGAGTAGCATCACCAACAATAATGGCTTCTGCAATATCTAGCAATGATAAGTTATCTGCAATGTTACCTAGATTATCTGGTAATAGTCTTTTTATTACGCTTTGATCTTCTACATTTGTTAGCCGAAGACTGATAAAGTTATTACATTGACTTAGGACAGTTCGATTTACTTCTGATGGTCTTTGACTAATGATGACAAGCCCAACTCCATATTTTCTTCCCTCTTTAGCTATGCGTTCAAAACTTTTTAATCCAATTTCAGCTACTGAATCACTATGATCTAATTGCTGAACATAGAGGTGAGCTTCATCGCATAACAATGCAACAGGATGTCGGGAACTTTTGTCGCTCCACTGCTGGACAGAGAATATTATTCTTGTCATTAAACCAATAACCAAAGGTAAAATATCAGAGGGAACCTCGGAAAAGTCTATAACTTTCACTCCCTTCCCAGTACCATCATCCGTTCCCATTAATTTTGTGCAAAAATTCTTTAACCAATCTACATCCATTTCTTCAGATGTTAGAGAAAACATAAATCCCAATCGTTTATCCTCTAATTTATTAGCCAATCTTTGATTAAACCTTGTTAGTTTTCCATTGTATGGACCTGCTTTTTCTCCTCTACTTCCTTCTACTTTTTCTTCATCTAATTCTTGAAGTTTTTGCAATACTTCCTTCAAATCATATGGAACAGGACTATCTAATGTTATTTGTTTTGCATATATTGTCCCCTCAACGTTACTCTCTTTATGAGTTAGAATTTGTTTAGATAAAAGCATGGCTTGGTTGGGAGCATTCATATCGCTACGATCTAAAAGTAACGCTTGCATTTCTTCGTAGTTCAGTAACCAGTAAGGAACCATTAAAATATTATTCGATAATTTTTCTTTTGATATTAAGTCATTTGGAGAGGCTATTTTGTATTGCTTAATTCCAGACTTTAAAAAACTTTCACTTGAATATTCTCCATGTATATCAAATAATATTGCATTCGCCATTTCTAAATCAGATATTTGCTCAACCAATTTTGCTACACAATATGATTTTCCACTTCCTGTAGAACCAACAATAGCCGCATGCCTTTGAAAAAATTTATCTCCATCAAGGTAAGCTACAGAGTTTTCATCCATAGAATATTTTCCAAGGTTTAACGGGTTAATTCCTTTTTCGATCTCGGCAGAAATTGTTTTCATTAATTCGGATAACTTTTCACCATCGATTTTATAACACTTAGCATCGATGTAAGGTAATGCTGTAACATTACGTTTGAATACATTAGAGAATGTCCCAAGTCTATCATGAAGTTCGCCTACAAATACTATTTTGATTGTGTTTACTGGAGTAAATTCTTCCATTTCATCATCATTGTTAGTTGATGATTTTCTAGCAATTTTCACAATCATTCCAACTATGTTACGGCTTGAAAAAGGACTTTCTATAGCTATTAGTTGGTTAATTTGTAATGTAGACAAATTATTGTCATTTTCAACAACAGCGGTAGCAGTACCTGTATCGACACTATTAATGAGAGCAATAGCTTCATTCTTATTATAACTAAATATTGTTTTCTCTTTCATCGTATTGTTGTTTTTAAATTATTTTGCACAAACCTTCTGTTGTCCAATATATTTCATTTGGGATGTTTAAAGCATCAGGTTCATTAGATATCCAAAAATTAGTACCATTATGATTATCATCTTCAATAATAATATAATTGCTACATTGCTTCATTACTGACTCTTTTATTGAATCTGTTGCTTTTTTAGTAACTATAAGTATTGGCACTCTTTTTTTCTTTGAGTGGTTAATCAATTTAGGATGTACATGACTATCATTAAAGCCATATCCAATACATAAGAAGCCACTAGCTTCATTAAATATATTATCAACGATGGATAATAGGCTTCTATGAGGGTCATTCTGAGTCTTTTCATACTTATTAGTACCAGGTGTAATAATGCATGGTGTACATCCTAAAGGTATATCATAGGTATTAGGGAAACAGAAAATATCTTCATTTCTATAAAACCAATCTAATGATCCATGTACCTTCCAGATATTTATACATCCTGTATAAGGCTTCAATTTAGCATATAGCTTAGGGTTCAGATCAGTAAAAAAGACACCTCTTAGGTTGTGTGAAAATCCTGTATTTAAGAATGCATCAGTTTGCGAGGCGGCATATTCCGCTATTTTATCATAATTGGTAGACACAATATTAAGGATAGCAGAATCTCTACCATATATAATGTGATTAAACAAAGATACTAAATTTATTTCTTCGCCTTGCTTCACTTTTTCATATATTTCCTTGTCCTGCTTTACTATTTTGTTCCAAACAAGTTCTACTATTTTTAGCTCAACTTCCATTGTAACCTTGATTTTTAATAGAGCTTCTTCTAAGCCTAAACCTGCATTTAAGTTATCAATGAATTTATTGATACAATCTTGAGATTCTTCATTAGAATATGGATTAGCTTTGAAAAAAGTTTTGAGTTCTAATGCTAAATCCCACATACTTGATATGTTGTATGAAATAGATGCTCCCGAACCTAAAACGATAACGGGATTGGCATTTATAATATTCTGAATCTGAGTAAATAATTTCTCCTTGTTAATCATGACGTCTAAACTTATTCTACAAATTTATTTAGCTCTTCTTCAACTTCTTCAATTGTTGGCAATTTGCTTTTCAGATTATCAGGAAGTAGCTCCTTTACATTAAACTCACTAACCCCAATCGGTGAAGATATATTCTGCAATGCATATTCTACTTCAATCCTATCTTTATCTCGGCAAAGTAACATTCCTATAGTGGGATTGTCATATTCTCCTCTTAGTGTGTTATTGATTAGGTTCTGATAGAAGTTTAACTGTCCCAAATGTTCCGGCTTGAAATTGCCATTCTTCAATTCTATAACTACATAAGCTCGTAACGGGATATGATAGAACAATAGGTCGCAAAAATATTCTTTATTGTTCAGACTCAAACAGTATTGCTCCCCTACAAATGCAAAGCCTTTACCCAGTTCGAGAAGAAACTGGGTTATGTGCATGACAAGCTGCTTTTCTATATCTCGCTCCCGCGCTTTTTGAGATACAGACACGAAATCAAACCAATATGGGTCTTTTACTACTTCCTGCGCCATATCTGCTGTTAAGGCTGGTAAGGTCTGCGAGAAGTTTGTTTGTCCTTGTCCGTAATGCTCATAGAATTTTTGCTTCAACTGATTCTCTAAAACGCTTCTACTCCAACCGTTAGATAGGATTTGGTGCGCATAAAATAATGCTTCTTCTATATTTTGTGCTTTGCTAATTATCACTTTTTGATGTCCCCAAGGTATATTGAAGATAATTCTATAGTTATCAGCTACTTGTAATTGTCCCTCAATCTGGGGGACAATTACATTATTGGATGAAAAGTGTATTTTCTCTGCGTAGAACTCATAGAAGTTCTTACTGTAGTATAGGTTCTGACGAGAAAAACCTTGCATATCAGGAAATTCATTGCGTAAGTCTACTGAAAGCTTATTTATTACTTTGTCACCCCAATTCTGTTCTTTCAGCTTTTGAGAGATCATTTGCCCCAACTGCCAATAAAAGTGTATCAACTCTGTATTGGCTGTTTTTATCATTCGTATTTTGGTAGAACGAATTTGCTGCTTGATGGCTTTTAGCCACTCTATATATTCGCTATCTATTGAGCTTATAGGATAATCTTGCATATAACTATGTTTTTTGCAAAAGTAAATAAATTTATGATAGTATGTTTTTGAAATACATTCTTTTAGCGAGATTCTGTCTGTAATCTATTTATATTGGCTATGTTCTCTAAGACACATTCGCATATAACTGCTTTTTTCTTGGATTTGGATTCTATCATTTAGAAAGAGTAGCGTCTTTTCTAAAGCGAGTAGGGGTACATCCTCTATATTTCTTAAACAGCTTGTTTAAATGGCTTTCGTCAGTAAACCCCAGTTCTGAAACAATCTCACTAATTCTCATTTCACTGTGTAGCAGTCTATTTTCAACTAATTTCATCTTGTAATTTAATATATATTGCTGCATCGTTTCATTAGTATGTTTCTTAAAGTATCGCCCGAGATAGCTGGGTGAGATACCAAAATGCTGGCTTATTGTTTTTGTTTTAATTTTATCAGACTGATAAATATTGGACTGAATGTATTGCAAAATATCTAAAGACTTTTCTTCCGTACATTCATCTACCTGTTCAGGTAAGAACATGGTAATATTACGGGCGACTACAATAATTATGGTATTAATCAATTGGGTTATAATTTCCTTACTGTATATGTTTCTATTTACATATTCTCGAATAATAGCTTCAATCATTGGCTTTACCAACAATTTATCCGTTTTATTTCTTAGAATACATCCCGGTTGATGATTAGCATGTTGCAATATAAATTCTAAGCGTTTTATATTATCTGCTCCAAAAACAGCAGAGTGTATATATATGTCGTTAAATTTGATATTGATAAATTTTGTTGTTGTATGAATTTCAAATGAATGGGTGTCTCCGGGAGTGATCATGAAGAGGTGTCCGTCATGATAAGCAAACTTATTATTATTTATCCATTGTATACCTGTTCCTGTTAAAACATACACTAACTCAAAAAAAGTGTGGTCATGTTCTTTTAACAGAGACTCGTCAAGCTCGTTGAAACTAATTTCAAACGGCTGGTGTAAGTTTTCTCTTCTCATATTTTAAATATAGACTTGTAAAACGCAAAGATACTGATAAAACGCAAAATGATACCTAATAATAGTGCTGGAAATGGTATAATTTTGCTCCGAATAATAAAACCAATAACATTATGGAGTTTTTAGAACTGATTAAAAAACGCTTTTCTGCAAGAAGTTATAAATCGGATGCAGTAGAGCAAGAGAAACTAAATAAGATTGTAGAGTGTGCTCGTTTTGCTCCTTCTGCCGTTAATTATCAGCCGTGGCACTTTTTGATAGTGAAGAGTAAAGAACAACGTTTGAAAGTGCAACAATGCTACAATAGAGAATGGTTTGCCTGTGCCCCGGTTTACATTGTTGTATGTGCAGATAGCTCTGCCGCATGGGTACGCAAGTCAGACAATAAGAATCATGCAGATATTGATGCCGCTATTGCAACCGAACATATTTGTTTAGCTGCAACAGCTCTTGGTTTAGGTAGTTGTTGGGTGTGTAACTTTGATGTAGAAATGCTTAAATCTCATTTCCAGTTATCTCTTGAAAAATATCCTGTTGCCATTGTATCAATAGGATATGTGGATGAATTGCCTAAACTTTCTTCTACCAGAAAGCCTGTTGAAGAAATCGTTACATTTTTATGAATTGAAAATAGGTGCCCATGAAAACAGAATTGGAAAAATGCTTGGCAGGTGAATGGTATGATTGTCATGATCCGGTCTTCCTTGAATTTAAGGAAAAGTCGCATCGTTTATTGATGAAGTATAACTCCTTACCTTACGAAAGAAAAGAAGATAAGTATGCAATACTACAGAAGTTATTTGGTAGTATTGGCACTAAGGTGTCTGTTGGATTTTCTTTTATTTGTGACTATGGTCGCAATATTCATATAGGTAATAACGTGACTGTTAATGTGCGATGTACATTTATTGATTGTAACAAGATTACCATTGGCAACAATGTGCTAATTGCTCCTGATGTACGAATTTATACGGCAACACATCCTGTTGAATTGAATGAGCGCCTAACTCCTACCGAAACAGAGGATGGTTTTGAATACATCCGTCATACTTATGCTCTCCCTGTGACAATAGAGGATGGTTGTTGGATTGGTGGCGGAGTTATTATTTTGCCAGGTGTGACTATCGGTAGGGGAAGCGTTATTGGTGCAGGAAGTGTAGTCACAAAGAATATTCCAGCCAATAGTTTAGCAGTAGGAAATCCTTGTAAAGTGATACGTGCAGTCAATGAAAAGTAACATGATGATTCGATTAATAGCATTTGATTTGGATGGTACAATAGGTAATACAGTTCCTATGTGTATACAGGCTTGCAAGAAAGCTGTAGAGCCTTATATTATGCGTGAGTTGTCGGATGCTGAAGTTGAACAGACTTTTGGTCTGAATGAGGAAGGCATGATAAAACAATTGGTGGGTAGTAAAAGCTGGGAAAGTGCCCTCAAAGACTTTTATGCTATTTATAGCAAGATACATGAAATCTGCCCACAGCCTTTTAGTGGCATTAGGGATTTAATAGAGGACTTGAAATCAAAAGCTATTTTTATTGCTCTGATTACAGGTAAAGGAGAAAGAAGCTGTGATATTACGCTAAGAAAATTTGGTATGGAGAACTGCTTCGACCAAATACTAACAGGAAATCCTCAAAGAAATACGAAATCTGAGGCTATTAGGCATTTGTTGTATAAGTATAAATTACAGCCTTGTGAGATGCTCTATATAGGTGATGCGGTTTCTGATATTTCTGCATGTGTTAAAAATAGTGTGTGTTGTTTATCTGCTGCATGGGCTACTTCTGATAAGATAGCTGTTGGTTTGGAAGAAAGAAATCCAAACAGGGTCTTTTATTCTATTCAGTCTTTAAAAGAATTCTTAAGTGATTATTTACGTGAATCTAATACGCAAAAAGATGAAACAATTTTCTGATGGAATAATATCTAAAATTAGTGCAGAGATAGAAGTCTTTTGTGTGGATAGTGATGTGTCTTCTGATAAAGCTTTGCATATGATAAACTTCATCAGACCATTGTTTGAAGAACTAAGAGAGTATATACACAAATATAACTTTCAGGATAATGAGGAAGAGATAGACTTCTTTAAAAATAGCAAACCATTAATTCTAAGTAAGCTGATATATTACAATGATATTTATACGCTTGAATTAAGAAAACCCAATGGTAATAAAGAAGTAGTTAAGGAGCATTACAAGAAGAAGCAGGCAGCAATCGTAGACTTCTGTAATAATAACCTTGATTTTTACCAGTATTATCGCTCCAAAGCGACACATTTAGACCGATACTATTTCTTTAGAGGACATGAGAACTACAAGTTGTGCCATAATTGTGGGTTGTTGGATAAAGATCCTTTGTTTTCTACCTGTTGTGACCATAGAGTAGCTAAGATGTTGGCTTATGATATGCTGGAAATTTATCTGCAACAGCGATTACAAGACGTAGAAAGGATAGAAGTAGTAGAAACTAGTCGAGCTTCTCTTCTTGATAATCCATTTCGATGGACAGGCACAAAGATTGCTGCCATTGAATTGGGGTATGCCATATATGCAGCCGGAGTGCTGAACAATGGAAATGCCGATATAAAGGAAATAATGACCTATATAGAAGCATCTTTCAAAATAGACTTAGGTGATTACTACCGTACTTATCTCACCATCAGGGAGCGCAAAAGGGATAGAACAGCCTTCCTTAACAGCTTAATAGAAAAACTCCTTCGGAAGATGGACGAAAGCGATAATTAACCTCCTTGTAAGGTTCAACTAATTATTTTCTCTTTTCGCAAGTCCTCATAAACTACTTGGGCTTTTGAAAAGAGAAAATATTTTTTGTCTATACACGAAAGATAGAATGATGTCTGCCTACCTGTCTGTTTTTCAGTCCTGCTTTTATACAGCCTTGCAATCTTGACATCTTGCAATCAAGAAAACAAGTTGTCAGGAAATCAAGCTATCAATATTTCAAGAAAACAATATTTCAATACTACACTAAAAAAACTCATCGGTCGGGGAACGCCCAGCGGCAAGGGGCGGGACCACCCGTCCCGACGAGCGAAAAAGATGTTTGTTTGAGTAATTTTTCTTTCATTGGAAACACGACTTTGGAGTGCTTTTCTAAAAGAGTTCAGAGCTGCTGGGATAAATCTCAGCAGCTCTGAACACACCTTGCTGTTATCTGACGATAACCAATTTCAGTCACCTGAAATTCATTTAGCCATATCTAATTTACGCACCAATAATTCCATATCATTGCTGACCTTTACATCAGCAATTCGTGCATAGATTTGAGTAGTTCTAATATTGGTATGCCCTAAGATTTTAGATACCGTTTCAATCGGTACTCCATTGGTTATCAGTACCGAAGTCGCACACGAATGACGTGCAACATGAAATGTAAGGCTCTTATTTATAGAGCAAATAGACGCAATTTCTTTCAAGTACTCATTGACTTTTTGATTGCTTATAATTGGCAAAATCATCCCGTTTGGTAACTGGTCTTTATACTTTTCAAGAATAGCTTTGGGTACATCAAGCAATCGAATGTTAGATGCAACATTGGTTTTGTGGCGTTTGGTCATAATCCAAAGATTGCCATCAAATGCAGTGCGAATGTTTTCTTGGGTAAGTTCGCATACATCAATGTACGAGAGAGCCGTATAGCAACTGAAAACAAATAAATCCCGTACCTGTTCCAACCTTTTAGAAGCAAACTTCTTGTTGTAGATGGTGGTTATCTCTTCCATCGTCAGATAATCCCTGTCGGTTTGCTCAAACTTAACCCTATAATTCCCGAAGGGATCAGCAGTAACCAACCCTGTGTTCTTGGCAAAGTTTATAATCGTGCGGAAACGCTGTATAAACTTCATCGCTGTGTTGTGGCTGCATCCATGATAGTTTTTGATGTACAACAGGAAATTATCAATGAACACGACATTTATCTCTTTGATAAGCATATCCGAAACCGAATACTTAAACTTCATGAACTCGATAAGACGTTTCTTTGTCAGTTCATAGCGTGAGTAGGTTTTGTCGGTAGTGTTCATTTTTACCTTTTGAAGATATTGCTCGTTGTGCATCTCAAAGAACTCAATTAATGTTTTACCCCGTTCAATCTTACCTAAAAAGGCCTTTTTTACCCGTTCAGAGGTCACATAACCGTCTTGCTCCAATAGAGCATGGTAATGTTGGTGTACTGTACTGCGGATACTGTCTAACATTGAATTGATACTTGCGGCTTCGGCACTTCTGCCGGAAGCCTTTCCTGTACTGACATTCCAGTTGGCAGGGTTTATTTCCATTTGTGTGTTGAACTGCGACACAATTTGGTCGATGGTGATACGCGCGATAATTGGCGCATTACCGTTTTTCTTCGCTGCATTTCGCTTAACGAAAAATAGGAGCTTGAAAGTAGTCCTCATAATCTCATTTTTTTTGGTTGCAAAATTAATTTTATTGATTGTAAATGAGATATTTGCAGGGTAGACAAATATGGACAGAGGTTAGCCATTTTGGGACATTCCGTGACCTATTTTTCTATGCTTTTGTATTGGTCACGAATTGGTCATAGAAGTGTGTCTTTTCGTGACCTTTTGGTGTCTTTGGTCACGGACATTATACAAAGAAAAAACTCCTGCAATACCTTGATATTGTAGGAGTTGTCTTCTTTAAGTCTTGTTTTGACTTGTTTTTCAGTGATCCGCCTGGGATTCTCCTTGCAGAGTTACCATGCTGATATTTAAAACTTTATATTTTTAGCTTCAAGCATATCCCATGAATTATCCCACTAATTTGCTACTTGCTTTTGCGGTAGTTTGCTCATGGAGAATACTAAGTACAAAGATAAATTATTTCTTTTGAACTTACAAAAATAAAAACGATTTTATATAATGTCAATAGAAAGTGAATGCTATACGTTTTGCTACTGATAATCATCATTTTTTACTGGAAAATCTGTATGCTTAAGCACGGAATTATTTCTCGTTATTTTGCTCATGATTTAATACGATTGTTATTGCAGAGGTAAGAATGAATATTGAATTAATCCATTATTTGACTGAAAATATGAAACAATTAGTGCTTTTATTTCTATTATACAGCAATAGTAGTACAGTTTGGAAATAAAATATTGAGATAGATTAGGAGTATTTTTGTCGACAATACATAAGAAGATGTACCTCTTTGCAAAATCAAACAGAGCCAAACAAAAAATCAATCCTCTCTCAATAGTTTGAGTTGTTTATTTATAGTTAGTAATACCGATTCACCAAATTCCTCGTACCAAGACTGAGGTAAATTTTCTGCTTCGTCTGGTTTGGGTAATCCCAATGCACCTGTTATCATTCCTAATTGAACCCCAAATTCACGTACAATAACTATGGGGAATCCCAAATAAATGTGAGACATAATAGAAATAGCTTCTTCCTGTGTATAGTCTGTATTTGGAGATATCAATGCTTTAACTGCATTCGTTGAGGCTTTTAAGGCTTCTAATATTTTTTGTGCGATTATTCTTGAATTTTTATTTTTTAAATATTCAGAGATAGCACTACTAAAGCTGGTTGCGAATATAAGATCGAGCATTTCCCAAAACTCAGTGGAAATTATAAGTTGTTCGGAAATCAAATGATCGAGGTATCTGTGAATGGGATAATCTTTTCTAAAATCTTGATATTTATCATAATGAAGCAAGAAAATAAGATGCTCCTTAATCTTTATTCTACATTCTCGAAATGCATCTAAGGTTATATCCTTCAGGATAGGGGTATGTTTTTTCACTAAGTTTAAAATCTCCTGCTCATCATCTAAATTCTTTATTGTCATTAAGGCATATAGACTTTTAGCATCGTTTTCCAGTTCGAGTCGGAATTCAAAAAAGCGAATAGCTTCTTTTTTTAATTCTTTGTCATCTCCCCAATGCTCAATAAGTAAATTTGATTTGAAATTTAGATAATATATATCTTCTGGATAAATGTCCAAGCCTTTATTTATCCATATCAATGAATCCTTTATTTTATTCAGTTTCTCATAGGCATACGCAATCCCCAAATACCCATAAGCAAAACTATGAATCATTTCCTCTTCACAATCCAAAGCCTTTAACATTAATTTTAAGCCTTCTTCATGCTGGTTGTAGATGCGTGATAGAGTAACTCCTTTACTGAAAAGAGCTTGTGGCAATTTAGGGTTTATTGCCAATGCTTTGTTGTAACATTCGATTTCTTTCTCATGTTCATGGATATCCCAATAAACCTGACCGAGATTCTTCCATGCAGTTGCATGATTTGGATTTATTTTTAAACATTCCTGATAATGCTTTATTGCTTCCTCATGTTGCCCCAATCGACTTAATGTGTTTGCATAGTTATAATAATAATGCTCTTGATTTGATTCGTATCCTATAAATTGTTTGAAAATATTTCTGGCTTCGATGATTTTTCCCTTTATTCCGTTTTGAGTTCCATCTTCAGCTAAAATACATGCTTTAGTAAGGTATAGATTCCGTTTACCGGAAAGTTCAATTGCCTTATTAATATTAAAAAGAGCCTCTTTATAGTTGAAAGTTTCATATTGGCTTTGCGATAATCCTTCCAGAACAGTTACATTCTTAGGATTATCACGAAGCAGATTCTTAAAATAGAAAATAGCATTCTCATATTCCTTTGAATAATAATATCTCCATGCGAGTAATTCAGAATTAGAAATTTCGCTATATTCAAGCGATTTAATGCCATCAACTAGAGTCTTAATGCTAAAAATACGCTGAACATACTTAGTTATTCTTGTCCAATCAAGTTCACTCAACTTATTAGTCTTGGGAACCTGTATTGTGAATGTCTTCTGTTGAACAGTTAAGTCAATATCCAAATCATTATACCAGCACCAATAAGCCTCCTTTTCTTCTTGAACATAAGCGACTAACAATACGGGAATCAACATAGTATTAAACAAGGACAACGTTGAATGCTTTAATGTAATTGTTGCAAAATCAGAATGATGATCCCGTATCATGCTTTTTAACTGGACAGAAAAGCTCAATCCTGTTACTTCGTTATTTATGACAATATTAATGTTGTAGTCAATTCCATAATCATGATCTGGTTTATCAATAACCCACTCATTTGGAATATGATTATTGACAAATTTATTAGACTCTGTTTCAAGAATATGATTATTATGTCGTATCGGCTTTCCCATCGTATGCTACAGTTTAACTTTAGTTTTAATCAATTCTGCGATATCGTTTGATTCCTCTACAATCCATGAATCACTAGAAATTAACAGCTCAATTAGTTGTCTTTCTGGAGAATCAAACAAGTCTTTATTCAAATTTGATAACTCATGTGGTATATGCGAGTTTTTCCAATGGCTATCATGTTCTGACTTAATGATGCTTACAGGTGTTGCATTAGGGAATAGCAATTCAATTTGAGGAATCTTTTTCTTGACCAAATCAAAAATCCTAAGACCATCGTAATCCCAGTCACACAAGTAATAAATAGATAAGTTACGAGTATCTACGTTTTCTAACATTCCGATGTTATAACCTCCTGCAAACCACAATTCCACATTATACTGTTTTACCCTATCGGGAATCCGTAAGAAATAAAGATTTTCACACAATAAAATTGCCTTCGCAGATTTACACGGGACTACATATAAATATTGTTTATCCTTTCCTGACGGTAATTCAGGGACTTGCAATATTTTTTCAATAGCATCCACAAGAGACTTTTTTTCATCGAGGTATTTTTCATTTTTAAAGAACATGAATGATACTCCTCTTACTGTTTCATTGGCTTTTAAGATTTGCTCTCGCAATGATTTCAAAGAACCTGAATCCATTTGAGCTTTGATCTCAATTAATTGTTCGATGTCCGTGTGTTCAAACCTCGTTTGTGGTTTTTCTAATCCATTATCTTTCAAGAATGAACTATATAAGGCAAATTTTTCTCGATATAGTTTATCATATGTTTGCCTGAAAGTTGAATTTTCTGGAATGATTATTTCTTTCCTTAAAACACACAATTCTTTTGTAGAATTTATTAAGTGATCTACATCCGGATCATCGACAAATGATGGTTTTATTTTAATTTTTCCACACTCATATAGAGCTTGCATATCTTTTAATACATTCCACTTCATCTTTCCAACGCTTTCAGATAATTCTCCAAATCAATTCGATTCTCCCTTGTTTTATAGTAACTTGCGGGAACAGGATAATTAATATTATTATCTTTATTCCCTTTTATTAAATGATGCAAATACCAGCCGTCCTCTGAATCAGAATTATACGGTTTTGGGGTCATTGTGAGGATTTGGTAGTCAAATTCACGAGCGATCTTGGGAAAAACATTAAAATTAGTATCATCCAGATTGGCTAATTCTTCTAAAATGATAAATCTCAGACCATTTCGCCTTTTTTCCTGTACTTTTGAAAGACGAGCTATACCCAGCAAAACAATGGCAGAGTACGTTTCTCCGGTGCTTCCGGGTATTTCGTTTTTTTCTTCATCCGTAAGTTTAACTGTTAAGTCGAAGTATGTCTTCGGATTAAGCAGGTCTTTAAATTCAATCGCTTTCCGGATACCTGTTATTTTTTTAAACAATTCCTCTATAAACTCCTGAACAGAATGCCCGAACTCAAGTTCCCCTGGTTTATTTACCCAACGGGCAGATTTCTGTAATTCGTCAATCCAGCCGATATTGATATCATCATATTCTTTAAAATTGAGGTTTAGATAATAAGTATCACTAATTTTTTTACCAATGAAAAATGTATTGAGATTTTTGACGATAGTGTCATAATCTTGATATCGACGTAATGTTTTGGAAAAGACCTTAATCATATTTTCCCGAATGTTTTCAACGATACTAAGACGTTGCTCGTTAGCCTCACGTAAATAATCACTGACATTATCCAAATATCTTATTTTTCCTCCCAGTAAAACTTCTTCGAGTATTCTAAATTGATAGAGTGTATTATTTACCTGAATATTGATTTGTGGATTTTTTCCTTCTCGCGTTTCTCTAAAAAGGCCTACTATGGATTTGTATTCGGTTATATAATTTTCCTGTGCTGTATTGAATTCTGTATCCAATTCATCAAGGCTTTTGGTCTCAATAATATCATTTGACGCACTAAAGTCTTCATCCGGATGTTGTTGAACAAATTGTCCTTTTTTTAAATTGTATGAATTAAGAAGTTTTGCTATTTCTTCTTGTTTTTCTTTTAGTTCTTTTTGAAGATGCGGGAGTTCACCATTTAAATGAGATAATTCATTGGATTCCTTGTTTTTCTTATCTTGTAACCGATTTTTACGTATAGAGACTAATTTCTTTTTTGCTTCATACTGTTTTACCAATCCGAATAAATTTTGTGTGTTTACCGGAATTGTAATTTGGGATAAGATTGTGTCTATGTCTGATTTTAACTGAGCACTTTCAGATAATAAATGAGATATTTTTACTTCCTTATTGCATATCATCCAGACAACCTGCTTAAGATTCTCTATCCCTGAATATTCTATCAGCCGTATGTCGAAATCATAATCTTTAATGATTCTCTTATCATACGGTTGTAATTTTTTTATTTTGTTTAATTCTTCTTTCTCCTGTTTTAGTTTTGTAACCTGAATGTTCAACTCATCTATTTTATTTGATAGTATATTTTCAAAATCTGAACCAGATTCAAAAATTCGTTCGTCTTTTGACAGCTCAATAAATTCCCTTAATTCGCCTAATTTTAACCAAATCCCCTTATTTTGCTTATCGAATTCAAAATTATTTTCATCAAGAATATTTGTTGAAAGAGCATACCTTAAACCTTTAATGGCTTTTTCAGGTTTTTCGAGGGATATATCAATAAGAGATAGTAGTACTGATTCCTGATGCAAGGAAAGAATCTTCTTCTCACGGATGACCTGACCGAACAAGCTATTGGTACCTCTATCAATGAGCAGGTTGATTATCCGATTTAATTGTTTTAGTTTATTTTCTGTTTCGAGAGCTAAGGATGAGAGTTTCTCTTCCTGCTCATGGTGTTTCCTGATAATATCACTTAACTGTCCATATTGTACAAACAAGGGAATGGCTGCGTTGACCTTCTCTATTATTTCTTTTGTCGTTTTTAGTTTAAAGTCTATGGGAGAAGAGTTATTTACTGTTTCTTCTGAAAAATTACTGTAGTGAATCCCTCTTAGTTGGGTGATTTCACTATCAAAACGCTTCCAACTATTATATTTTGACTCGTATTGCAGCAAAAAAGTATAATTGGACTCAATTTCCTCATAATAACTTTCGACAGCAGGAATTAGCCGTTTAAATTTCTTTTCTCTATTTTCTAAATACTTTCTTCTATCTACTTTGCAACTTAAATTTTTACTTAATTCTTGTTCTTGGTTTTGGCTCTCTGAATATTGCTTATCTAGTTCCACAATTTCTTTCAAGTCGAAATTAAACTTGGACTCGTTCATCTGTTTTTCAAATCCATTAAGTTGTTTAAGCACTTTTTGTTTATGCTCAATATCATCTATATGGGAATTTAGATCTTTAAAGTCAGTCAGTAGTTTATCCAGTTGTTGTTTGTGCTTTAGATATTCTTCTAAATACTCTTGATCATCATCTTCAAACAAGAACTCTTTCAGACTGTTCGCCTTATCAAGCCCTAAATCTCTCACTCTGGAAAAAGATTGTATTACTTTGGCAAATGCTTTTAGTTGCTCTGGAATGGTAAGATTTATAGGTAAGATTTCTTTTTCAAACAGAAAAGAGTGGTATCTCTCAATATCTTCATTGAAGGGAAAGTAGGTCAGAAATAACTGATGCTTTTCTTTTAAACGCTTTGACAATTCGTCTAATGGCAGGATTTTATGTTGTTCATTCAAAAAATCTCTATATGTGAGGATTTTACTACTTCCATATACAAGGTCTGTAAGTGATAAGTTCATATCAGGTTTTGAAAGAATCAAAAAAGGACGAATTCTCTTACCTGACCGTGATTGTATATTTACTCCTAATGTGATAAACTGCTCTTCCTTTATTTTGATATTCAGAAATGCATAGCCTTCGTTGTTTTTATACGGAAGTTTCCGGATTTCCCTCTTTTCTTTCGTGAAACCATCTGTGCCAAATTTGATATATTTTTCGTAACAGATAAATATTATCTGGATTAAATCTGCAATGATTGATTTCCCAACACCATTTCCTCCTGTAAAATCAGTCCGTAAAGGATGAAGAAGATAGTCTTGGTTGAAGTGCTTCAAAACACCGACTGTAGATATTGAATATATTTTTGGTTCGTTCATGATTTTCAAAAGAGTTTAATTTTTGAGACAAACTGAGGAAACTCTTCAATCTCATATTTGTATAATTCAGCAAAGCGGTGGATACTTTCTTTTAATTGGAAATGTATATCTTCTTTACCTTTTGAAAGTTTTTTAATCCATCCTAATTGGGTAAAACTATTTATTGTTCTACGGAATAACTCCTGTACCTTTTCCCATTCTTTATCTGTATAGAAATCTCTTACCTCTTCGAAAAATAACTTTTTATATAAGTCCTTAAGTTCGCTTTGCTCTATTTCTTCTTTAATATCCTCCCAGAACAATTCTTTGGGATATTTAAAATACATATCGTAATACATCTTAAGCAAAATAATTCCTATAATTACCTGCTGTTCGCTAAGTTCTCGATATCTATTGCTCAACCTCCCTTTACTGTCTACTGGGAAATCAAGGTAAAAATAAGTACTGTTGTCAAACGTAGCTTTTTCTAAAATGAGTTCGTACAATTCTTTGTAATATTGTTTCAATTCAGGTTCGTAATACTCTCTTAGCAGTTGGTAACTATAATAGTCATCAGCCGTGATATGCTTGCCCTGAAGTAAATCTAAATTCAGGTCTGCAAAGTACCTTTGAACAGAAGGATTACTTAAGAATGCGTATGGACTTTTTTGCGTTGTATTTTCATGTTCCATGTCAGAATATCATTTCTATTGGGGTTTGCTATTATTTTATCAATAGTAACATCAAAATCTTTATTATTGGCATATTGCTGAAAAAGCGAGAAGCCAACTTGAAGTGGAATTTCAATGTTTTGCTCATTATCCAGAATTTCATAAAATACAGATGAATAGTCTAGCTGCTTTTCTTTTTCAATCCTAGAATTACAGGTGTCTATCCATAAAGCTATTTTCTCTTGTATTTGCAACTCTTTCTCAATCTTAGCTCTTTCTGCCTGTTCATAATCCGTGTTACTTTCGGGAACAATGCCTATGCTTTCCGGTTCTACATTGAATTCATATCTGGGCACGAAAAAGAATTGCATTTTCTGGAATGGGAGGCTCTTGATCGGAAATCTTTGGTGTAACACAATACCGTCCTTCCTGTCATAACTACTAGTTTGAAGCACAATCTGAAGTAATTTTTTCAGATTGATTTTGAAAAGCGATTGATATTGAAAATTTTCCTCCAATTCTTTTAACTTTGAACTGGCAAAAACTATCTGATCGTTGATTCTTGATAGCTTTTTATCAATATTATCGAAGAAAACAGCAACTTCACCTTTTATCTGATTAGCTGTTTTCCATTTATGCTCTAATTCTTGATAGCTTTTTTCTTCTTCTATAGACTGATAATGCTTTGTCTCCTGAATTTTTATATAAAAATAATCGGCAGCTTTTTTCAGGTTTTTCAGAGTTTCATCTTTGAGAAAAAGGGCTTCCCTTATTTGCTCTGCTTTAAGTCCGAAATTTTTAAACTCATTCACGAACAACCGCACCATTTCAATAGCCTGTAATTCATCAGAGTATAGAATCTCATTCAGCTTCTTGATAGAGCTTTCAACTTCATCTTGCAAACTTTCGATATGGTCAAGAATAACTCTCTTCGAAGTATCGTGAAAACCTTGTTTAAACCAACGGTTTAATTCTTCAAAATCTTCAATTTCCTCAAATTCAATAGCGAAATATTTTTCAAAATTCTTTTTTAAAGGAAAATTTCTGTAAGGGCTATCTATTTTAGTTTCTAAAAGTTGAATAAACCTTTCAGCATAATCAGAAAGATAGTATTTTGAAACAGTTTCAGGAGGTTTCTTAATAAAGTAATGAAGTAAATCCTTTAATATTTTCTCTATTTGAGGTGTAGCTCCATTTGTCAATGCAGTTACTTCATTGACTATATTTTTTATGTCGTTATAAGAGAATTCTTCTTGAATTTCACCGGATTTAATTTTCTGCCACAACCGAATGATAATATATCCCTCAATCCTGTTAGGAATAAGGAAGTCATAGTCAGAAAATAATTCATTGAAATCAAGACTCATTACATTATTCGATTATATTTCCACCCCCAGTATTTATTACAGAAATATTTCTTCATCTCTGTTCTTCTCATCTTTAATACGCTTGTTAATATATTCCAAATGAAGATTCGCCCACTGTGAAACATTTCCAATTGGATGACTCTGAATCTGGACGAATATTTCTTTCTGAGATTCTAATAAAGGCACTATAGAACCTACCCAAGAAAAAGTTCCCATATTAGCATCGAGGTTATTTAAAACGTCTTGAATATTCCCAAATTCATTAATGAGCCTGAATACAATCGGATGCCAAGTACCATTTTCTTCGAAATTTGGGACCAGCTCTGCTAATCTTGCAGGGGCCAAGGGTTTATTATTTTTGCACCAGTCAAATATCTTCATAACCTCATCGTGATTTTCGAAATCAATAGCATCCATATTCATTTCTTTTATATATTTCCAAAGATACTAATTAATTCAGAAATAGAGAAAAGATCACTTGCAAATTTTGAAGATAAGTTATTGTAACAACACAATGTACCACTTTTACGGCGCCGTTCAACTGCTAAAAGTTATTCTCAGACAATCCTTCCGCCCTTCAAAACGGGCAGGGAAGCCATGAGCGGGAAATAAACGAAGTTGTACGGGAAATACTTTTAGCACAAAAAAAGTCTAATTTTATCAGCTTAATCTTAGTCTTCGTTTCTTCTTTTTCTTGTGTTTCAGTAGTTGTTGTTTATCCGTTGGCTTGATCTCCGTAACCGATGGAAGTATGGATAATAAAGAAGATAAGTTGCTTTTATCTGTTTGTTGGTGTATTGATTGGTTTACTGTTAAACTGGTTTGCTGTTGTATTGAAGTATCTAAAATCATTTTTATATTTTTATCTGTTTTTACATCGACAATCTTTTTCTTTTCGCCAACAAAAAATATTTCATGGGTGTTCAGTTCACGCTCTTGCGTCCGTAGTTTATCCATGACAGGGCGGTTCTTCATGGTGTTACAATACTCGAACTTTTCGGATAGCTGTCGATGGTAGCCAAACAATTTATCAAATCCCTTTTCTACGTTCTCAAACAGGGCTGCACGGTCAAACCCGCCTGCAATAACGCCTTTCTTAGTATTGCGATGGTTGGTAAGCGGGCTTATTTTGACCTTGTTCGATTGGTCTTTACGACTTACAAGTAAATGGCAATGCATGTTCAGACGATTGTCGGAACGGTCACGGGAAAAATGGATTTTGCCGTAAAACTTAATATCCTCTGCCGATAGTCCTTTGTTGAAATTCTTGGCGTATTCGGGAATGAACACTTCACGGATATAGCGCTTCATGGCTTCGGCTTGTTCCTGCTCCGTGTTTCCCACCGCTTGTAGTTCCTTTTCGGATGGGCTGACATGAATAGCATAAAACTTTGCATCCGTTTTTAGGAGTTGCCCGATATTGCTATCTATATCTTTTATGACCTTTGATTTATAGATGTTATCATCTGTCAGATTGAAAAAGCCTTCGGTATATACACACCTTTCCATCCGTTCTAAATCTTCGTGTTCCATGTAATTAGCTAGTTGTCGGCTACTACCAGCATTACTATATGTACCGTTGGATGGTGGGGCAAGGTCTATGTGCATAATCCTATATGTTTATCAGATTGCAGATTTCAGCCTTAAGATTCTCTTTCCTTTTGCTATCCATCACACCACAAGTAGAAAGTTCCGAATAGAGTTGTATCAGGTGAAGTAACTTTTTATAATCCCGTTGGTGTATTTGATAGAGTGCGTTAATCTGTTTCGATTGGTTGTTTATCACATCGACATGATTACAGAATTGTTCGCTTAACTTTTTGAGTACGACTGTGTGTTTTTCTTGACTGGCTTCCAGTTGAGAGATAATAAGGGTTTCCAAAGTTTTTCCGATAGCATCAAAACGCAAAGCGATAGAATTTGTAGCCCGTATCATGGGATTCAGTTGTTCTTCCTCATAGTGACGGATAAAACGTATAATATCATCCTGTCTCTTATTTATTTTCGCTAATTCTGATTTTACAGATTCCGGTGCTTCGGATGGATTGATATGCGCCTTATCTATATACCCGAACGCTAACTTTACAACTTCACTCTTTTTCAGTGAATAGCGTTTGCATATCTTCTCTACCAAAGCTGCCGTTTCCTTGTCTATGGAA